>NZ_JBJHAL010000005.1:0-216982 GCF_054050995.1 Blastococcus sp. SYSU DS1021
GCGCGGTAGCCGCGGCTACCGCGCCGACCGGCGTGGGTCAGGCAGCCGGCTTGATGGCCGACAGCACGAGGTAGTTGTTCGTACCCGCGTAGGCCGGCTCGGCCACCGCATCGGCGTTGTAGCCGGTGTGGGTGAAGTCCTCGTACACCGGGATGAACCACCCGTTCTCGGTGATCGCCCGGTTGAGATCGGTCAGCGCCTCCTCCTGAGCGTCGCCTTCCGCGCCGAGCGCCGCGCCCAGCGCCTGCTCGATCTCCGGCTCCGAAGCACCCTGCATGTTCATGAAGCCGCCGTAGAGCGCACCCGCGACGAAGCCGGCGGGGTTGGCGCCGGGCGTGAACGGCCCGAAGATCACCGGGTCGGTCTGAACTGCGGCGAAGACCTGGTCGGTGGAGGTGGCGTTGATGAAGTTCATCGAGATGCCCTGCTCGGCGAGCATGCTCTGGATGGCCACCTGGTCCTCGGTGGGCTGACCCATGACGGTGACGTTGAACTCGAAGCCGTCCGGGTAGCCGGCCTCCGCCAGCAACTCCTGCGCCCGCTCGGGGGCGTAGCCGAACTCCTCGTCCAGCGTCGGGTCGAATCCCGGAGCTTCTGCCGGGAACAGCTGCACGGTCGGGCGAGCGCCCGGGTGCAGATCGTTCACCAGCTGCTCGCGGTCGATGGAGTGCAGGATGGCCAGCCGCGCGGCCTCGCTCGCGAACGCGGGATTCAGGGCCCCGGTCTTGTCGATCACCGGGAAGCCGACGATCGTGCCACCCTGGCTGGCCAGGCTCTGCTGCGACTCCACCATGTCGATGGTGGTCGGCTTGAGGATGCCCGCAACATCGGCCTGGCCGGAGACGACGGCGTTGGCCAGGGCCTGCGGGTCCGTGATGATCCGGAAGTCGATGCTGTCGTACACCCACTCGTCGGCGTCCCAGGCGTCGTCCTTCTTCTCGAGCGCGTAGGCGCTCGCCCGGGTCGTCCCGTCCGCGTCGAGCGTGTAGGCGCCGGAACCGTCCGCCTGGGTCTCGAGAGAAGCGGGGTCGGCGATGCCGTCGGGCCCGATGATGATCCCCGCGGTGTCCACAAGGTGGTTCTCGGGTGTCGCCTGCGGCTGCGCCCAGGTGATGACGACGGTCTTCTCGTCCGGTGCGGTGACCTCGACGATGTCGGCCGCCTCGCCGTCCGCGAGCGCCCCGTACGCCTCGAGGTCGGGGTCGTCGCGCCGGTCGAGGTTCGCCTTGACGAGTTCGGCGGTCAGCTCGGAACCGTCGGCGAACGTGACGCCGTCCCGCAGGGTCAGCGTGGTCTGGGTGTCGTCCTCGTTGTTGGAGAACTCCTCGACCAGCTCCGGGAGGATCGTGCCGTCCGGCGCCGTCTCGAAGAGGGCGTCGTAGAGCGCACTGAAGAAGGTGAACTGCCCCTGCGAGTACAGCAGCGGGTCGTAGCCGGTCGGCGCCTGGTCCGCATCCATGGCGACCGTGAGGGTGTCGGTGCCGCTCTGACCGTCAGCGCCGCCTCCGCCGCCTGAGCCACCACCGCACGCGGCGAGCGAGACGGTCGCTGCGGCAGCGAAGGCCACGGTGCGGCTTCGTCGGGTGAATCGATTCATTCTGTGCTGACTCCTTTGCCGGACGAGAGAAGACGCATGGGCCGGTCCCGGCCCGGCCGGCTGGGCCCGGCTTGGCGGCAACGATGCGTGGGGACTCGGTGAGACGTCAGGCACAATGCCGCTCAATGGAAAAGCATCTGTGGCCTGCGCCTCATCAGTGAACAGAAGGTGACCGTCTCGTGACCGATCCGTCGCCCGAGCCGCCACGAGTACGGGGTCGACGCCCGCCGCAAGGAGAGCCGGTGATCGACCGCGCGCTCTCCCTGCTCGCGGCCTTCGACGCGGGCCACCGCTCGCTGACGCTCGGGGAGTTGAGCCGGCGCAGCGGCATCCCGACCAGCTCCACCCTCCGGCTGGCCGGGCGGCTCCTGACCTGGGGCGCGCTGGAGCGGGGTGACGACGGACGCTTCACCATCGGCGTCCGGCTGTGGGAAGTTGCCTCGCTGGCCCCGCGGGCGCAAGGGCTCAAGCAGGTGGCCCTGCCCTTCATGGGTGACCTGGAGGAGGTCACCCGACAGCACGTGCTCCTCGCGGTGCGCGAGGGCGGCGACGCCCTGCTGGTCGAACGGCTCTCCGCCCACCAGGCCATCCCGGTCCTCTACCGGGTCGGCGGGCGGCTGCCGCTGCAGTCGACCGGGGTGGGGCTGGTCCTCCTCGCGTTTGCCGACCCGGGCTTCCAGGAAGCGCTGCTCGCCCAGCCGCTGATGCACCAGCCGGAGAACGTGGCTGTCTCCCCCGCTGCGCTGCGCCGAACCCTGGCCGAGGTGCGGCGGGACGGCCTGGCCACCCTTCGCCGGCGTGCCCCGCAAGCCCTGGTCAGCGTGGCCGCGCCGGTCTTCGACGCCGACGACCGCATCGCTGCGGCACTGTCGGTGGTGGTCCCGCAGGAGAACGCCGAGCCCCGCCTGCTCGGTCCCGCGGTGCGCACCGCGGCCAGGTCGATCTCTCGCGGGCTCGGCGCCCGCCGGTCGATCGGGCATCCGGGAGCACCCCCGTCCGCCTGACCGCCGCTGGTGCACCAACGTCTCGGGCAGTACACCTAGCCTGCGGCGTCTGCGCCGTCGCGAACGCCGCGGGGGCGGAAGTATGCGGCCGTGGAACCGCACAAACTGGGTTGGCACGATCGTTCACTGCCGGCGTCACCACCGGGACTGCCCAGCGCTGTGCGTCCAGGTTGAGGCCGAGGTGCCCGGGCCGCTGCGCTGCTCACCCGGTGGCGGCGGTTTCGGTTTCGGCGGTGCCATCGGTGGCGGAACCGCGCCCGACTGCCCGCGCGGCGGCCGATTCGACATCGCCGACCTCGCCCCTCGGGTCGCCGACGCGCTGCGGCGCGGCCGCGGCGGGTGGTTCCGGCGGGGGGCGGTGGTGATCGAGGCCTGACCGACGACGGAGGGCCGGCCGGTCCCGTAGTGACGGCCGGCCCCCGTGCCAGGCCTTCCGACACGCGCGCCGCGGACTACTCGGCCACCTCGGCGAGCTCAAGTGGTTCGACGCCCTCCGCCCCTGTTCGTGGGCCGTCAGCTGCAAGCCGGTTCGACGTCATCTCGGCGCGGCGGCGATGCTCCACGGGTTCGGGGCTTGAGCTCGCTGACGAGCACGCCGGCGACGATGAGGGCGGCGCCGACGATGGCGAGGCCGGGCAGTCGGTCGCCGGCGAGGCGCCCGATGACGCCGCCCCACACCGGCTCGCCGGCGTAGATGACCGTGGCCCGGGTCGGTGACACCGACCGCTGGGCCCAGTTCATGGTGATCTGGATGAGACAGCTGGCGGCGCCGAGACCGATCGCGGCGGCGAGCCAGAGCCAGGAGAAGGACGGAACGGCCTCGCCGACGACGGGCATCATGGCCACCGACAGGGCGCCGCCGACGAGCAGCTGCACGACCGTGATCCGGCCGAGGTCGACGGTGCCGGCGTACAGGCCGATGAGGACGATCTCCGCGGCGATGGCGACGGTGCTGACCAGCGTCAGGATCTCTCCGGTGCTCAGCGTCAGCCCCGCCGAACCGGGGTCGGCCAGCAGGACCAGTCCGGTGAAGGCGAGCGCCACCCCGGCCCAGGCGGCGGGCTTGGGTGCGCGGCGGAACACCGCCCACTGCAGCAGCGGCACGAGCGGGACGTAGAGCGCGGTGAGGAAGGCCGAGGTGCTGCTGGGGATGGTCTGCAGGCCGATCGTCTGCAGCGCGTAGCCGCCGAAGATCGTCACGCCGATCGCCGCGCCGGCACCCAGCTCCCGCCGGGTCAGCCCGGTCAGCGTCCGGCGGAAGATGATCAGGCTGATCGCGCCGGCGGCGAGGAAGCGTAGGCCGACGAACAGCAGCGGACCGCCGTGCTGCATGGCGAGGTGGACGATGAGGAACGTCGCGCCCCACACGGCGGTGACGGCGATCAGCGCCATCTCCTGCCGGCTGAACCGGACACCCCTGCGGGGACGAGGCCTGGTGTCCAGCGTTGCGCTCACCCGTCGGCCGGCCGGGCGCGCGACGGGTCATCGTGGGCATCGTCCCGGGGGTGGATCAGCACGGTGCAACTCCGTCGGCGCGGGTGATCAGCCGGCGGTGGAAGGTGGCGTCCGGGTTGAGGGCGAGCAGGCTCTCGGTGAGCGCGTCGGCCGCGGCGTGTGCGTCGTCATCGGTGAGCGGGTCGAGCACGTCGAGGATGAAGACGGCACTGGTGGTGGCGGTGGTGATGCCGGTGCGGGTGCACTGCCGCCAGTTCCAGCGGCGGCAGGTGACGCCGGCGTCGTCGCGCCAGATGACCTCGCCGACCTCCGGGTGCTCGACGACCGCCTCGCCGCCGGCGATGGTGTCGAAGGCTTCGGTGCCGTCGGCGCGGACGAGTCGCGGCGGGCTGGCGTAGGCGGCACGGTCCTCCCCACCGAAGGGCAGCATGGAGGCGATGGAGACGGCGTTGTAGACGTCGGTGATCCGGTCGATGCGCGGCAGGCCGCCGGGGTCGAGCCGGCGCATCAGCGCCTCCACGCTGGGCCGGGTGCGCTGCGGCTTGGCGCCGAAGGCCCGGTAGGCATCCCGCCACGCGGCGAGGTGCGGCAGCTCCTCGGGCTTGCGCCCGTCGAGCCGCTCCCGCGCGGTCGCCTCGGCGGCAGCGAGGACCTGCTCGCTTCGTTCGTCGCTGGGGCCGCCCTGCAGGCCGTCGGCGGTCAGCAGCACCACCCGGTAGTCCGGCCGCAGCGCGAACACCGCGTCATCGACGGTGGCGGCGGCGAGCCACTGCTGGGGGTCGGTCACGAACGGCTCCCGGTGACGTGGGGCTGGAACACGGTGAGGGCGAAACGGGCGGGGCCGGCGGCGTCGGCGGGGGTGGCGTAGCCGTGGGCGACGTCGCCGGCGAAGGCCGCGGAGTCGCCCACGGTCAACCGCTCGGTGCGGTCGCCGACGCGCAGGTTGACAGCGCCCTCCAGGACGAGCAGCAGTTCCCGGGTGCCGGCGCTGTGCGCCTCGCTGGTGTTCGCATCGCCCGGCTGCAGCGTCCAGTCCCACAGCTCGACGACGTCGGGCGGCTGGGTGCCGGCGACCAGGACCGCCTGCCCGCCGTGGTCGCCGTGCCACAGCACCGGGGCCCGCCCGGCCGCGGTCACGGTGAGGGTGTGCGGGCGCTCGACGTCGACCAGGACGGGCAGCCCGACACCGAGGGCGTCGCTGATCCGCAGCAGGGTGGCGATGCTCGGGTTGCCTTCGCCGTGCTCGATGGTGATGACCATGCGGCGGCTGACCCCGGAGCGGTCGGCCAGCTCATCCAGGGTCCAGCCGCGGGCGGTCCGGTGCTGCCGAACCCGCTGTCCGATCACCTCGTTGACTGCGACCACTTCGGCCGTCATCTGTGCCGCCTCCTCTTGCGTCGTCCCCGCCGCACTCATCTACGCTGCCTCCAAGAGTGCAACATAATGCATCAGGAGGTGCGGTGATGGCTGTGCAGGGGCGCCGGTCGAGCGACGCGGGGCTGCGGGTGGAGACCCGGCTGGCGGTCCTCGGCCGCGGGGGCTCCGAGCCCGGGCGGCCGTTGAACGTCCCGATCATCCCAGCGTCGAACTTCCGCGCCGCACCGGACGGGGGCGCCGGCCGGGAGTACTCCCGCGACGACGGCACCCCCGGCTGGGAGGCGCTCGAGGAGCTGGTCGGCGACCTCGAGGGTGGCCCGGCAATCGCCTTCTCCTCCGGGATGGCCGCGATCGCCGCGGTGCTCGAGTCGCTGCCGGTCGGCGCCCGGGTGGTCACGCCCCGGGACAGCTACACCGGACTGCGCGCCCTGCTCGCCGATGGTGCTGCGGCCGGCGGTCGCTGGCAGGTGCGCACCGTCGACATGACCGACGCCGAGGCGCTCGCCGCGGCGGTCGCCGACTCCGACCTGGTGTGGCTGGAGACGCCGAGCAATCCGCTGCTCGACGTCGTCGACATCGCCGAGGTCGCCACGGCCGCGCGAGCGGCCGGTGCCCTCGTCGCGGTGGACAACACCTTCGCCACCCCGCTGCTGCAGAACCCGCTGTCCCTCGGCGCGGACTTCGTGGTGCACAGCGCGACGAAGTCCATCGGCGGGCACTCCGACCTGCTGCTCGGCGTCGTGGTCTGCGGGCGCGAGGACGACCACGAGCGGGTGGCCCGCCGCCGCGAGGTCGCCGGGGCCACCCCCGGCGCACTCGAGGCCTACCTGGCACTGCGCGGCGCCCGCACCCTGGCCGTGCGGCTGCGCCAGGAGCAGGACTCCGCCGGCGAGCTCGCCCGCCGGCTTTCCGCGCATCCCGCGGTCGGCCGGGTGCGCTACCCGGGCCTACCCGGGGACCCGCATCATGATCGTGCCGCCCACCAGATGCGCGGCTTCGGCACCGTGCTCAGCTTCGAGCTGGCCGACGCCGGCGCCGCCGACGCCGTCTGCGCCGCGCTGCGGGTCATCTCGCACGCCACCAGCCTCGGCGGCGTGGAGTCCACCATCGAACGGCGCGCGAAGCTCCCCGGCCAGGAACACGTCCCGGCCGGCCTGCTGCGCCTGAGCGTCGGCTGCGAGCACGTCGAGGACCTGTGGGACGACCTCACCGCCGCCCTCGACGCCACCGCAGCCCCTGCCACCCGTCCGAACGCCGACGCCCGGAACCACCCGTGATCGACACCGAACTCCCCACCACCCCGTCGGTCAGCCTCCTGGCCCGCGGATTGGCCGCCTGCCTGGCCTCGGTCACCGAGGTGCCGGTGGCCGAAGTGCCGCTGCCCGCCGGCGACCTGCAGCAGGCTCTGGGTGCGTGGCGGTCCTGGCTGGCCGGACATGGCTCGGGTCTGGTGCCCATCGCCGATCCCGCCAGCTTCCAGTGGGCCGGGTGGTGGCTGCCGATCGTGCAGGCCGCCGACACGGAGGTCGCCACGGTGGCTTTCGGTACACCGCCGGGCATCGTGCTCAGCCCGCAGGACCCCGCGCTGCTGGGCCGGGCCACCGCTGACCTGCCCATCACCGCGGCCTACGCCGTCGCCTCCCTCGACCCGGTGCTCCGCACAGCGACGGCGACGCCCGGTCTGCACGGCACCGTCGAGGGCCTGGCGGTCGCACCCGCGGCCGAGGCGGAAATGCGCCTGCTCCAGGTCGCCTCCGCCCTGACCGGTCGTGGACTGGACGGTGACCGGTACGCCGCCGGCGCAGGCACCTTCAGCCCCCTCGCCGGCCACCGCCCCGGCTACGACCTGACCCTCATGGCCGCCGAAGTCCTCGACGAGCTCATCGCCGCTGGGCACGCCGTCGACTTCGCCGCCACGCGCCGCAACGTCCTCACCCGCGGCATCGACGTCAACGCCCTCGTCGGCTCCACCTTCCGCATCGGCCACGTGCTGTGCGCGGGCCGACGGCTGTGCGAGCCCTGTGTCCACCTGGACCGGCTCAGCGGGCCCGGCCTGCTCCGGCCACTCATCCACAAGGGCGGACTGCGGGTGGACGTCCTCACCGACGGCGAGATCCGCCTCGGAGCACCGATCCGGCCCGCCTGACCCGACTGGAGCCGCCCGTGCCCAACAGCACCGCCTTCGCCATCGTCGACGCGTTCACCACCGAACGCCCGTTCTCGGGCAACCCGGCCGGTGTGCTGCTGCTCGACGAGTTCCCCGATCCCGGCTGGATGCAAGGCGTGGCGAACGAGCTGGCACAAGCAGAGACCGCGTTCCTCGCCCCCGGCGAGCACGGCGCGTTCCGGCTGCGCTGGTTCACCCCGGTGGCCGAGGTCGCGCTGTGCGGGCACGCCACGCTGGCCAGCGCCCACTGGCTCTGGGAGTCCGGCGCCCTGCAGCAGGAGGCGGTCACCTTCACGACCCGAAGCGGGCAGCTCACCGCCGCGCGTGCCGACGACCGGATCGTGCTCGACTTCCCCGCGGTCCCCGCCACGCAGGTGACGCCGTCCCCAGAGCTCCTGGCCGCCCTCGCAGGCCCGATCCCCGTGTGGGCGGGAGTCACCGACCATCCCGATGCCGGTGAGCGCAACATGCTCGCCGTCCTCGAGTCGGAAGACGCCGTACGCGGCCTCACTCCCGATCTGCAGGCGGTGATGCGCTTGCCGGTCGGCGGCCTGATCGTCACCGCCCGGCGTCGGGCCGGCGGAGTCGTGTCGCGCTACTTCGCCCCCGCCTACGGGATCCCGGAGGACCCGGTGACCGGGTCAGCCCACTGCACGATCGGCCCCTACTGGCGTGCCGCACTCGGGACCACGCTGTCCGCCGAGCAGGCGTCCCCGCGCGGAGGAGAACTGACCGTCACCACCACCGACACCGAACGGGCCGTTCTCACGGGAAGGGCGCGCACAGCAGCCACCGGATCCCTGCACTGACTGTGAGCATGGCGGGGCCAGTCCGCTTCTGATGGGCTGGTGGCCGGCGACGGCGGGTGTGACCCATGCACTGACTGGCTTCGTGCCTTCTTCGCCTACGCGTCGTCCAAGGCGGGCATGCACGGCCTCGGGCGCACCGTCGCCGCCGCCTACGCCGGCAGGGGGATCCGGGTCAACACGGCGATCCCGCCTTACACGGAGACGGGACTCGTGTCAGCCATCGCCGAGGACCTGGCCGCCCGCGCCGCGATCGTCGGCCGGATCCCCATGCGTCGCGCCGGCACGCCCGCCGACCTGGAGGGCGTCTACGTGTTCCTCGCCGGCGACGAGTCCGCGTTCGTGACCGGCGGCGCGTTCGCCGTCGACAGCGGCATGACGACTTGTAGCGATGCGTCGGCGGACGAGCGTTCCGCTCAATGGCAGAGGCGTGTGTCTGGGTGACGCCGGTCACCGATGCTCGTCGGGTCACCGTCGACCTCAGCCGGGAGTAGCCATGAGCTTCGAGTACCTGATCGATCCGTCCACGGGCCCGCAGTGGAAGGGCCAGCTCCCCGGCAAGCCGGTGCCCTACGTCCTCCGCAAGGGCGAGGGCGAGACCGCCATGCTCTTCCGCGACCTGTTCACCGTGCTCCTGTCGGGCGACGAGACCGAGAACCAGTTCGGGATCATCACCGCCGACTCCCCCGCCGGCGACGTCATCCCGACGCACTCGCACGACAAGACCCACGAGACGTTCTACGTCATCGAGGGCAAGGTGAAGCTCTTCTACGAGGACGCCGAGGGCCACAAGCAGTCTTCCCTGCTCGCCCCCGGGGACTTCGGCTACGTGCCGGCCGGCTTCGCGCACGCATACCAGATCGTCGAGGACGCCCGGATGATGGGCACGCTCTCCGGCGGTTTCGAGCGGTTCTTCCAGCACATGGGCACGCCCACCGACCACGCCACCAAGGACCAGCCGCCCTTCATCCCGGACTTCCCGCGCATGCAGGCGGCGGCGCAGCAGCACAACATGCAGTTCATGCCGGACTACACCTGGCCCGAGGCCTGACGCGACGCCGGTCGCGCCGCCCCGAACCCGCTGACGCCCCACCGGGCGCGGTCCACGGGACCGCGCCCGGTCCCGTGAGGAGAGCCGTGCCCCCGCCCGCCCTGCCGCTCCCACCCGCGGCCCACGAGCTGCCCCTGCCCCCGCCCCGCCCGGGGCCCGGCGGCACCCGCGTCCTCCTCGGCGTCCCCTACGCGGCCCTGCCCGGGGCCCGCCCGCTGGAGCTGGACCTGTACCTGCCGGCCGGCACGACCCGCGCGCCGGTGGTCGTCTTCCTGCACGGTGGCGGCTGGCGGCTGGGCAGCCGGCACACCGCCGGCCCGATGTACCCGAACACCTCGCCGACGCCGTTCGAACGGGTCGCCCTGGCCGGGATCGCCGTCGCCAGCATCGACTACCGGCTCTCCGGCGAAGCCACGTTCCCCGCCCAGGTGCACGACGCGAAGGCCGCCGTCCGCTGGCTGCGCGCCCGGGCCGACGAGCTCGGGGTCGACGGCGGCCGGATCGCTGCCTGGGGCGAGTCGGCCGGCGGGCACCTCGCCGAGCTGCTCGGGCTGGTCACCGACGCGGGCCTCGAGGGAGACGTCGGCGTGACGGGCCCGTCCAGCGAGGTCACGGCCGTGGCCGCCTGGTACGCCCCCAGCGATGTCGCCGCGGTCGCCACGGACACCGGCGCCGACCCGCTGGACGGGGGCACGCGTGAGTCCCAGCTGCTGGGGGCCGCGGCACCGAACGTGCCGCAGCTGGCGGCCGCGGCGAGCCCGGTCAACCACGTCTCCCCCGCCGCGCCGCCGTTCCTGCTGCTGCACGGCAGCGCCGACCGCTTCGTCCCGCCCGTGCAGAGCGAGCGGATGGCCGCCGCCCTGCAGGGCGCGGGCGCCGACGTCGAGCTGCACCTGCTCGACGGCGCCGACCACATGTGGCTGGGCGCGCCGAACGCCGCCGCCCTCGCCCTGGACCTGACCACCGGCTGGCTGCAGGAGCACCTCGCCGCCGGCAACGACGAGGAGGACCGATGAGGATCGTGGGCATCCGCCGCCACGGCGGACCCGTGGAGGTGGCGTCGCTGTCCGGCGACGGCACGCAGGTGACCGTCGTCGCCGGCCTGGAGGAGTTCTGGGCCGACGCCCCCGGCCACCTCTCCCGGGTGGCCGGCGGGGACACGGTGCCGGTCGCCGACGTGCAGCTCGTACCGCCGGTGCTGCCCGGCGCGCGAGTGGTCTGCATCGGGCTGAACTACCTCAAGCACGTCGCCGAGGGCTCCTTCCGCGACCAGGAGATCCCGCCGTACCCGACGCTCTTCGCCCGGTGGACGCAGTCATTGACGGTCGGCGGCGCGGAGGTGCCGGTGCCGGCCGACGAGGACGGCCTGGACTGGGAGGGGGAGGTGATGGCGTACGTGGGCGCCCCCCTGGTCGACGCCACCCCGGACGAGGCGCTGGCCGCCGTCGTCGGCTACTCGACCTTCAACGACCTGACCTCGCGGCGGGCGCAGAAGCTCACCAGCCAGTGGATCCTCGGCAAGAACGGGGACAGCTCCGGCCCGCTCGGCCCGATGGTCCCCGCCGCGGAGGTCGGCGACCTGCGCGACGGGCTGCGGGTCCGCACGCGGGTCAACGGCGAGACCGTCCAGGACGGGCGCACCGACGAGATGGTCTACACCGTCGGGGACACCTTGGCGCACATCTCCCGCACGTTCACCCTGCGCCCGGGCGACCTGCTGGCCACCGGCACGCCGTCGGGCGTCGGCTACGCCCGCACGCCTCCCTGGCTGCTGCAGCCCGGCGACGTCGTCGAGGTGGAGATCGACCGGCTCGGCGTCCTGCGCAACACGGTCGTCGGCAACGAGGCCCGGAGCGCCCGGTGAGCGGCGAGTTCCGGCAGTACCTCTTCCCCCACGACCACCCGCGGCTGGCCGAGGTCCGGGGCATGGACCCGTACGCCTACCGCGAGCACGCCCGGACGCCCGGCACCTTCACCGGGGGCCTGGTCGAGGGGTGGACGCCGCTCTACCGCACCGAGTTCCGCGGCGTCACCGAGGACGGCACGCTCCGCGAGGGGCTGTACCCCTTCGAGCCCGCCCGCCCGGGCGAGGAGGCACCGGTCGAGGCGATGGTCGCCGCCGCGCACGACCTGCTCGCGGTCCTGGACGACGAGGGCCGGGAGCGGCTCTGCTTCGACGCCGACGCCGTCGAGTGGCAGACCTGGGCCAACCCCGAGTTCATGCAGTTCGACACCGGGCTCCGGCTGGACCTGCAGCCCGACGTCGTGCGCGAGAGGGCGTTGGCCCTCATGCGCGCCTCCCTCTCCCCCGAGGGCTACGAGCTCGCGCACGCGATGATGCTGATCAACGGGTTCCTCGGCGAGGTCGTCGACCTCGAGACGGTCCTCAACGAGTTCAGCTACAACGTCGCCCTCTACGGGACGCCGGACCTGCGGGCGCCGTGGGGCTGGCAGCTGTTCGGCCACCACTGCGCGGTCAACTGCCTGGTGGTCGAGGGCCGCATGGTCGTCTCGCCGGTGTTCCTCGGCGCCGAGCCGAACGAGATCGACGAGGGCCCGCGCGCCGGGTTGGCCGACGTGTTCTCCGACCGGATAGCGCTCGGCACCGAGCTGATGGCGGCGCTGGATCCCGAGCAGCGCCGCGCGGCCACCGTCTACGAGCAGATGGTCGACCCGGCGATGCCACCCGGGCGGGTGCACCCCGGCGACGAACGGCACCTGGCGGGCGCCTTCCAGGACAACCGGGTCATCCCGTTCGAGGGCATCCGCGTCGCCGACCTGCCGGCCGCGGCGCAGGAGACCGCGCTGCGGATCGCCGAGTCGTTCGTGCGGCTGCTGCCCGAGGGCCCCCGTGCCGCTCGCCTGCGCGAGGTCGAGCAGCACCTCGGTGAGACGTGGTTCAGCTGGATCGGGGGCTGGCAGCCCGGTGACGTCTTCTACTACCGGCTCCAGTCGCCGGTGCTGATCGCGGAACTGGACCACCACTGCGGCGTCTTCCTGGACTACGACACCCCGAAGCCGTTCCACATCCACACCGTGCTGCGCACGCCGCACGGCAACGACTACGGCCGTGCGTGGGTCCGGCAGTGGCAGGAGCGGAACCCCCCGGCCTGAGACGCGGACGGGGAGGTTCCGCTCTGCCGGCCAATGGCAACGGACTACATCGGCGTGATCCCTGCCACCGATCCTGGACCCGGCGCGCGAAGGTCCCCGCCCGCAGGACCGCCGCCTCCCCGCCCCCTCGCTCGTCCACCCGCCCACGCGGGTGGTGCCCCCGACAGGAGTCCTCATGACCACCGTGCCCGCCCGCGTCCCGGTGCTGATCGTCGGCGGCGGCCCCAGCGGCCTCGCGGCGGCGATCGAGCTCGGTCGCCGCGGCGTCGAGGTGCTCGTCGTCGAGCCGCGCACCGAGCTGGACCCGCTGCGCCCCCGCGCGAAGACGACCAGCGTCCGGACCATGGAGCACCTGCGCCGCTGGGGCATCGCCGACCGGCTGCGGGCCGCCGCCCCGCTGCCGGTCTCCTACGCGCAGGACGTCGTCTTCGTCACCGGTCTGTTCGGCTCGGAGATCACCCGTTTCCCGAACGCCTTCGGCCTGTGGTGCCGGCCGCAGGAGGTCGCCGCCGAGGCCGGGCAGCAGGCGCCGCAGTCGCTGGTCGAGCAGGTCCTCCGCGAGGCGGCCGCCGAGCTGCCGAGCGTCACCCTCCTGGTGGGCTGGCGGGCGGCCGCGGTCCTCGACGGGCCCGTCGAGGCGCAGGCGGTGCTCGAGGACCCCACCGGCGTGCCGCACCGGGTCACCGCCGATTACCTGCTGGGCTGCGACGGCAGCGGCGGGATCACCCGCGCCGCGATCGGCGCCCGGTACGAGGGCTCCTCCGGCACGCTGCCCAACCTGAGCATCACCTTCCGCAGCCGGGCCCTCGAGGAGCGCGAGCTGTGCGCCCTGGGTGTGCACTACTGGGTCATCGGCGCCGAGCGCGGCGGTCTCATGGGCCGGCTGGACCTCGACGGCACCTGGTGGGCGATCGTGCAGGGCGTCGACACCCGCACCGAGGACGTCGACCCGGTCGCGCTCGTGCGGACCCTCGTCGGCGCCGACGTGGACGTCGAGGTGCTGGCCACCGACCCGTGGTCGGCGCGGATGCTCCTGGTGGACCGGTACCGCGGCGAGCGGGTCTTCCTCGTCGGCGATGCCGCCCACCTCAACCCGCCGTGGGGCGGGCACGGCTTCAACACCTGCGTCGGCGACGCGGTCAACCTCGGCTGGAAGCTCGCCGCCGTCCTGCAGGGCTGGGCGCCCGCGTCGCTGCTGGACAGCTACGAGGTGGAGCGGCGGCCGGTGGCCCACCGGACGATCGGCGCGGCCGGCGCGCAGGAGTCGTTCCTGGCGCCCTCGTTCGCCGAGGCCGACCTCGACGACCCCGGGACCGCGGGGCAGCTGCTGCGCAGCGACCTCGCCCGCCGGCTGCAGGTGAAGGACGGCGAGTTCCACAGCCTGGGCCTCGTGCTCGGCTACGACTACGCCGGCTCCCCGGTCGTCGTCCCCGACGGCGCCCCCGTGCCGGGACCTGAACTCGGCACCTACAGCCCATCGGCCCACGCCGGGGCCCGGTTGCCGCACACCTGGCTGCCCGACGGCACATCGGTCTACGACCTGCTCGGCGACGGCTTCGCCCTCCTCCGGCTCGCCGGCGGCGGCGCCGCGGCGGACCTGACCGCGGCGGCGGAGCGGCTGCGGATCCCGCTGCGCACCGTCGACCTGACCCACCTGCCGGAGCTACGCCCGCGGTACTCCGCCGACCTGGTGCTCGTGCGGCCCGACCAGCACGTCGCCTGGCGCGGGGACCGGATCACGGACCCCGAGCACCTGCTGCACGTCGTCGTCGGGGACGACGGCCGCACCCCCCTTCCCGTCCCGTCCGCGCTCGAGGAGCTCGCCCGATGACCGGTCCCTTCCCTGATGGCTTCCTCTGGGGCGCCGCCACCGCCGCCCACCAGGTCGAGGGCGGCAACGTCAACAACGACCACTGGGAGCTCGAGCACGCCGAGCACTCCCCCTTCGCCGAGCCGAGCGGCGACGCCTGCGACTCCTGGCACCGGTGGCCCGAGGACCTCGACGTCGTGGCCGGCGCCGGCCTGAACACCTACCGGTTCAGCCTCGAGTGGAGCCGCATCGAGCCGGCCGAGGGCGAGTTCTCCCGGGCGAACCTGGACCACTACCGGCGGATCCTCGACGGCTGCCGCGACCGCGGGCTCACCCCGATCGTCACGCTCGTCCACTTCACGATGCCCCGGTGGCTGCTGCACGACGGCGGCTGGACCGGCGCCCGGACCGGCGACCGCATCGCGCGGTTCACCGAGTACGTGGCCCCGGCCCTGCGCGACGCCGGCTACGTCGCCACGCTCAACGAGCCCAACCTGATGGCGGCCCAGCCGGTGATGGGTGCGATGGCGCGCCGCGGCGAGCCGATCAAGGGCCTCCCCCGACCCGACCAGGGCGTCGCCGAGGCCCTGCTGGAGCTGCACCGCCGCAGCATGGAGGTCCTCCGCGGCGCCGGCTCCCCACCGGCCGGCATGACGCTGGTCGGCCGGGAGCACATCGCCGAGGACGGCGGCGAGGAGCGGATGCAGGAGGACCGCGCGGCCTTCGAGGACCAGTTCTTCGCCGCGGCCGCGGACGACGACTGGCTGGGCCTGCAGATCTACACCTGCGCGCGGTTCGGCCCGGACGGCCTGATCGCCCCCGCTCCGGAGCTGCAGACCCTCGCTCACGGCATGGAGCGCCGGCCGCAGGCGCTGGGGGCCGCCGTGCGGCGGGCCGCCGAGGTGCTGCCGGACACACCGCTGCTGGTCACCGAGAACGGCATCGCCACCGCGGACGACGACGACCGCATCGCCTTCACCGACGAGGCGCTGCGCAGCCTGGCCGCGGCGATCGCCGACGGCGCCGACGTGCGGGGCTACGTGCACTGGAGCCTGCTGGACAACTTCGAGTGGATGCTCGGCTACCGGCCCACCTTCGGCCTGGTCGCCGTCGACCGGGAGACATTCGCCCGCAGCCCCAAGCCGAGCCTCGCCTGGCTGGGCGGCGTCGCCGGCCGCAACGGCCTTCCTGCATCCTGACCTGGTGTTCAACTCGACGCACCGACGGCGCAACCCGCTCACCGGCGAGTGGGTCCTCGTCTCCCCGCACCGGACCGCGCGTCCCTGGCAGGGGCAGGTCGAGGACCCGGCGGTGCCCCGACTGCCCGCCTACGACCCCGGCTGCTACCTCTGCCCGGGCAACGAGCGGGCCGGCGGGCAGCGCACCCCGCGGTACGACGGCACCTTCGTCTTCGACAACGACTTCGCGGCGCTGACCCCGGACGTGCCGGCCGCGGCCACGGACCGATCCGGCCTGCTGGTCGCCGAGAGCGAGCGCGGCGTCTGCCGGGTGGTCTGCTACTCGCCCCGGCACGACCTCGCGCTCGGGCAGCTGCCGGAGGACCAGATTCGCGGGGTGGTGGACACCTGGGCCGACCAGTACACCCAGCTCGGCGGGCTGGACTGGGTCAGCTGGGTGCAGGTGTTCGAGAACCGCGGCGCGGCCATGGGCGCCAGCAACCCCCACCCGCACGGCCAGATCTGGGCGCAGGAACGGCTGCCCACCGAGGCGGTGCGCGAGCTCGCCACCCAGCAGGCCGCCGCCGAGGCGGGGAGCTGCCTGCTCTGCGAGTACCTGGCCGTCGAGGAGGCCGACGGCGAACGCGTCGTCTTCCGCGACGAGCACGTCACCGTGCTGGTCCCCTTCTGGGCGGTCTGGCCGTTCGAGACCCTCGTGCTGCCGCGCGCCCACTGCGGCGCGGTGCCCGACCTCGATGGCGCCCGGCGGGACGCGCTGGCCGGCGCGCTGGGCCGGCTCGCCCGCTGCTACGACGGGCTCTTCGGGGTGCCCTTCCCGTACACGATGGGCCTGCACCAGCGCCCCACCGACGGGCGCGAGCACCCGGGCTGGCACCTGCACGGGCACTTCTACCCGCCGCTGCTGCGCTCGGCGACGGTGCGCAAGTTCATGGTCGGTTACGAGATGCTCGCGCAGCCGCAGCGCGATCTCACCCCCGAGAGCGCGGCCGCCCGGCTGCGGGAGGTGACCGCGTGACCGGCGTCGCGGCTCGCGAGACCTTTGCCCGGACCGTAGGTGGCGAGCCCGATCTCGTCGTCCGCTCCCCCGGGCGGGTCAACCTGATCGGCGAGCACACCGACTACAACGACGGCTTCGTGCTCCCGGCCGCCCTGGACCGGGGCACGGTCGTCGCGGCCCGCCGGCGGTCCGACGGCCGGCTGCGGACGACCGCCGTGCGCATGGGCGGGAACGACGACCGGGCGGTGGCCGACCTGCGGCCGCAGGAGGGCGCCGGCTGGTCCCGCTACGTGGCCGGGGCCGCGGCCGTGCTCCAGGACGAGGGGCACCAGCTGACGGGCGCGGACCTGGTGATCGACAGCGATCTGCCGATCGGGGCCGGCCTCTCCTCGTCCGCGTCGCTGGAGCTCGGCGTGATGGTCGCGCTGCTGGCGCTGACCGGGGACGCGCTCCCGCCGGAGACGCTGGCCCGCCTCGGCCAGCGGGTGGAGAACGAGGTCATCGGCGTGCGCACCGGCATCATGGACCAGCTCGCGATCGCCGGCGGCGTCGCCGGGCACGCGGTGCTCGTCGACTGCCGCAGCCTCGCCACCGAGGCGGTCCCCGTGCCGTCCGGGACGGCGATCCTCGTTCTCGACAGCGCCGTTCCGCGCACCCTGGCCGGCTCGGCGTACAACGACCGGCGGGCCGAGTGCGAGTCCGCCGTCGCCGCGCTCAGCACCGTCGATCCCGGCCTGCGGGCGCTGCGCGACGTCTCCCCCGACCTGCTCGCCGAGCACGCCCGGCTGCTCGACGGGGTGCAGCTGCGCCGGGCGCGGCACGTCGTCGGGGAGAACGCCCGGGTGCTGGCCGCCGCAGACGCGCTCCGGCGCGGGGACGCGCGCGCCTTCGGGGAGCTGATGGACCGGTCGCACGCCTCGCTGCGCGACGACTACGAGGTGAGCGTGCCGGAGCTGGACGCACTGGTCGGCGTCGCCCGCGGCACGGCAGGCGTGCTCGGGGCGCGGCTGACCGGGGCCGGCTTCGGGGGGTGCGCGGTGGCGCTGGTGGAGCGCGACTCCGCTGCAGCGGCGGCCGCGGCGATCACCGCGGCCTACCGTTCGGCCACGGGCCGGCCGGGAGAGGCGACGATCTGCACGCCGTCGGACGGCACCGGGGTGGTGTGACCGCGCGGGCGCTCCGAGGGGGTCCGGGCGGTCGGCCCCGCGTCCGGGAGCCGACCGCCCGAACTGATCAGCCCGAGCCGGAAACCGGGCCGATCCGCCGGTCCGCCGCCGCCCACGCGGCCGCCGCACCGGACGAGGGGAGGTACGTGCGCGTCTCCTGGGTGGCCCGGAGGAGCGCTCGCAACTCGGCGAGCCCTCCCTCGAGCACCCCGGCGGCACGGGCCTGGACCAGGGCGTTGCCCAGGGCCGCGGCCTCGACCGGGCCGGCGACCACCGGCAGGCCGCACGCGTCCGCGGTGAGCTGGCACAGCAACTCGTTGCGGGCGCCCCCGCCGACCAGGTGCACCACCTCGACGTCCCGGCCGGAGAGCTCCGCCGCCCGGCGGACGGTGCGCCGGTAGGCCAGCGCCAGGCTGTCGAGGATGCAGCGCACCGTCTCGGCCTGGCTCTGCGGTGGGGTCTGGCCGGTCTCCCGGCAGACCGCGGCGATGCGCGCCGGCATGTCCCCCGGCGGCAGGAACCGGGAGTCGTCGGGATCGACGACCGCGGTGAAGGCCGGCACCCGGGCCGCCGCGGCGAGCAGGTCGGCCAGGTCCGCGGGCAGGCCGGCGGCCGCCCAGGTGCGCACCGACTCCTGCAGCAGCCACAGCCCCATCACGTTGCGCAGGTAGCGCACCGTGCCGTCGACCCCGAGCTCGTTGGTGAACCCGGCCCGGCGGCTGTCCTCGGTGAGGACCGGAGCGTCCAGCTCGAGGCCGACCAGCGACCACGTGCCGCACGAGACGTAGGCGAACCGGTCGGACTCCGCAGGCACCCCGACCACCGCCGACGCCGTGTCGTGCGACCCGACCGCGGTCACCGGGACCGGCCCGGCCAGACCCGTCTCGGCGAGCACCTCGGCGGTCAGCTCCCCCAACCGCTCCCCCGGCTGCCGCAGCGGTGGCAGCAGCCCCCGGTCCAGACCGAGCCGGTCGACGACGTCCCACGCCCACTCCCGGGTCGTCGCGTCGAGCAACCCGGTGGTGGAGGCGTTGGTGACCTCCGCGCCCACCGCGCCGGTGAGCCAGTACGCCAGCAGGTCGGGGACCAGCAACGCCGTCCGGGCGGCGGCGAACTGCGCGCTCCCCCGGGCCGCGGCAAGCTGGAACACCGTGTTGAACGGCAGGTGCTGCAGGCCGTTGACCCGGTACAGCTCGTCGGGCGGGACGACCGCGTGCACGTCCGGCACCGCGGTGGCGTGCCGGCCGTCGCGGTAGTGCAGCGGGTTGCCCAGCAGCGCGCCGTCGGCGTCCAGCAGCCCGACGTCGACCGCCCAGCTGTCGATGCCGACCCCGTCCAGCCGGCCGGCGTCCCGGCCGGCCGCCCGCAACCCGTCGAGCACGCCGGCGTAGAGCCCGAGCACGTCCCAGTGCAGGGTGCCCGCCGTGCGCACCGGCCGGTTCGGGAAGCGGTGCACCTCGTGCAGGTCGAGCCGATCCGGGCGCACCGTCGCGGCCATCACCCGGCCGCTGGAGGCGCCGAGGTCGACGGACGCGAAGGCGGGCATCAGCGGAGGAAGGCGCCGGCGACGCCGGAGTCGACCGGGATGTGCAGCCCGGTGGTGCGGGTGAGCTCGCCACCGGTGAGCGCGAAGACGGCGTCGGCCACGTGGTCGGGCAGCACCTCGCGCTTGAGCAGCGTGCGCTGGGCGTAGAACTCGCCGAGCTCCTCCTCCTTGACCCCGTAGACGGCCGCGCGCTGCGCACCCCACCCACCGGCGAAGATGCCCGAGCCCCGGACGACCCCGTCGGGGTTGATGCCGTTGACCCGGATCTGGTGCGGCCCGAGCTCCGCCGCCAGCAGCCGCACCTGGTGGGCCTGGTCGGCCTTGGTGGCGCCGTAGGCGAGGTTGTTCGGGCCGGCGAACAGCGAGTTCTTGCTGGAGATGTAGACGACGTCGCCGCCCATCCCCTGCTCGATCATGATGCGCGCCGCCTCGCGGGAGACGAGGAAGCTGCCCTTGGCCATGACGTCGTGCTGGAGGTCCCAGTCGGCCTCGGTGGTCTCCAGCAGCGGCTTCGAGATCGACAGCCCGGCGTTGTTGACCACCAGGTCGACGCCGCCGAACGCGAGGCAGGCCTCGCGGAAGGCGGCGGCCACGGCCTCGGCGTCGCTGACGTCGGCGGCCACGCCGAGCGCGACGTCGGACGAGCCGATCTCCTCCGCGGCGACCTGCGCCCTGGCGAGGTCCAGGTCGGCGACGACGACGCAGGCGCCCTCGCGGGCCAGCCGCTGGGCGATCGCCTTGCCGATGCCGCTGGCCGCGCCGGTGACCAGCGCCACCCGGGACGCCAGCGGCTTGGGCTTCGGCATGCGCTGGAGCTTGGCCTCCTCCAGCGACCAGTACTCGATGCGGAACTTCTCGCTCTCGTCGATCGGCGCGTAGCTGGAGACCGCCTCGGCGCCGCGCATCACGTTGATGGCGTTGACGTAGAACTCACCGGCCACCCGCGCGGTCTGCTTGTTGGCGCCGAAGCTGAACATGCCCACGCCCGGCACCAGCACGATCGCCGGGTCGGCGCCGCGCATGGCCGGGCTGTCCGGGGTGGCGTGCCGGGAGTAGTAGGCCGCGTACTCGGCGCGGTACTCCTCGTGCAGCTCCTTCAGCCGCGCGACGACGTCCTCCACCGGGGCGTCGGCCGGCAGGTCGACGACCATCGGGCGCACCTTGGTGCGCAGGAAGTGGTCCGGGCAGGAGGTGCCCAGCGCGGCGAGGGGGGCGAGCTTCTCGCGGGAGAGGAACTCCAGGACGACGTCGGAGTCGGTGAAGTGGCCGACCTGCGGCTTGTCGGTGGATGCCAGTCCGCGGATCACCGGCGCGAGCGCGGCGGCCTTGGCGCGGCGCTGCTCCTGCGGCAGCGGCTCGAAGCCGGGGACGACGGCGCCGAACGGCTCGGCCTTCCCCTTCTCGGCGAGGAACGCCTCCGCAGTGCGGATGATCTCGAGGCTGTTGGCCTCGCACTCCTCGCTGGTGGCGCCCCACGCGGTGATGCCGTGCCCACCGAGGATGCAGCCGATCGCCTGCGGGTTCTTCTCCTTGATCGCGGCGATGTCCAGGCCGAGCTGGAAACCGGGCCGGCGCCACGGCACCCAGACCACGCGGTCGCCGAAGCACTCGCGGGTGAGCGCCTCGCCGTCGGCCGCCGTCGCCAGGGCGATGCCGGAGTCCGGGTGGAGGTGGTCGACGTGCGCGGCGTCGACGAGGCCGTGCATCGCGGTGTCGATCGACGGTGCGGCGCCACCGCGGCCGTGCAGGCAGAAGTCGAAGGCGTGGACCATCTCGTCCTCGCGGTCGACACCCGGGTAGACGTCGACGAGCGAGCGGAGCCGGTCCAGCCGGAGGACGGCGAGGCCGGCCTCCTTCAGGGTGCCCAGGTCGCCGCCGGAGCCCTTGACCCAGAGCAGCTCGACCGGCTGCCCGGTGACCGGGTCGGTCTCGCTGCCCTTGGCGGAGGTGTTGCCGCCGGCGTAGTTGGTGTTGCGCGGATCGGCGCCCAGCCGGTTGCTGCGCTCGATGAGGTCACTGACCACGGGGTTGCTCACGTTCGGGAGTCCTCTCTTGATGGCGTTTCGTGCCCAGCCGTGGCCCCCTGCAGGGCCCCGCCGCGAGCGGAGCGAGTGGCGGGGGGCAGGGGGTCCTTTCTCAGGCGCCCCAGCCGGCCTGCTGGCCGCCGACGCGCTCGCGCTCGATGCGCTGCTGGTAGCCGCTGCGCGCATAGGCCGCGTAGGGGTCGGGGTCCAGGCCCTGGGACTCCCGCAGCTCGCCCAGCAGCGGGCGGACGTCGGTGCTGAACGCGTCCATGAGCACCGAGTGCGCGTCGAGCACCTCACCGGCCTGCTGCGCGGCCGCCAGGGCCTCGCGGTCGACCAGCAGCGCCTTCGCCGTCGCCTCCTGGACGTTCATCACCGAACGGATCTGCCCGGGGATCTTCTTCTCCAGGTTGTGGCACTGGTCGAGCATGAAGTTGACGCCGGACTCCGGGCGGAGCGCGTCGTTGCCGACGATCTCGTTCATGATCCGGAACAGCTGGAACGGGTCGGCCGAGCCGACGATGAGGTCGTCGTCGGCGTAGTTGCGGGAGTTGAAGTCGAAGGCGCCCAACCGCCCGGCCCGCAGCAGCTGCATGACGATGAACTCGATGTTGGTGCCCGGGGCGTGGTGCCCGGTGTCGAGGACGACCGTGGCCTGCTCCCCCAGCGCCAGGCAGTGCACCAGCGAGGTGCCCCAGTCGGGGATGTCCATCGCGTAGAAGTGCGGCTCGAAGAACTTGTACTCGAGCAGGATGCGGTGCTCCGGGTCGAGCATCGCGTAGATCTGCTGGAGGGAGTCGGCCAGCCGGTCCTGCCGGGAGCGGAGGTCGTCCTGGCCCGGGTAGTTGGTGCCGTCGGGCAGCCAGATCTTGAGGTCGGTGGAGCCGGTCTGGCGCATGACCTCGATGCACTGCGCGTGGTGCTCGACCGCGCGGCGGCGCACCGCCGGGTCGGCGTGGGTGAGCGAGCCGAGCTTGTACTCGTCGTCCTGGAACAGGTTCGAGTTGATCGCGCCGATCGTGACGCCGAGGTCGCGGGCGTGCGCGGCCAGCTTGCCGTAGTCGTCGACGAGGTCCCACGGGATGTGCAGCGATACCCGCGGCGCGGCACCGGTGTGGCGGTGCACCTGGGCGGCGTCCTCGAGCTTCTCGTAGGGGTCGCGGGCGACGCCCGGCTGGCCGAACACCTTGAACCGGGTGCCGGAGTTGCCGAACGCCCAGGACGGGAGCTCGATGGTCTGGTCGGCCAGCGCCGCGAGGGCGCCGGTGCGGAGGTCGGTCACGGGCGTGCTCCGTTCGAGTGCGGGGGTGGTGCCTGCTCGAGCGCCGCGATCTGGGCGTCGAGGTCGAAGACGAGGTCGAGCTGCTGCTTGGCGCGGCCGTCGCCGCCGGGGAGGTCGAAGAAGGGCGCCATCTCGGCCTCCCACCGGGCGCTCACGTCGGTGGCGTCCATGGCCGCTTGCGCGGCGGCGAGGTCGTCGGCGACCACGGTGCCGACGAGCAGGCCGTCGTCGCGCAGGAAGAGCTGGTAGTCGCGCCACCCGGCGTCCCGCAGCGCGTGCAGCATCTCCGGCCAGACGGCGGCGTGCCGCTCGCGGTACTCGGCCAGCCGGTCGGGCCGGACCTGCAGGGTGAAGCAGATGCGGGGCACGAGGAAGTTCCTCTCAGGTGTTCGGGCGCGGGCCGGGCCTGCCACCGCCGACCGGACGACGGCCGGCGGCGGCAGGCGAGGTGCGATCGGCTCAGAAGTCGAACTCGCCGATGTTCTCGGCGTCGAAGACCGTGGGTTCGCCGAGGACGACGACCCCGCCCTCCTCGACGGTGTACTCGCCCAGCTCGCCGGCCTCGAAGGTCTCGCCCTCCTGGCCGGTGATCTGCCCGGCGGCGAGGGCCGCCCCGGCGTAGGCGGCCAGGTAGCCCAGCTCCTCGGGGTTCCAGAGCGCGAACGCCTGGACGGTGCCGTCCTCCACGTACTCGCGCATCTGGTTCGGCGTGCCGAGACCGGTCAGCGCGACCTCGCCCTTGTACTCGGAGCCGGACAGGTACCGCGCCGCCGCTGCGATGCCGACAGTGGTCGGCGAGATGATGGCGTCGAGGTCGGGGTGGGTCGCCAGCAGACCCTGGGTCTCCTGGAAGGACTTCTGGTCCTCGTCGTCGCCGTAGACGGTGGCCACGATCTCGATGCCGGGGTACTCCTCGGCGGCGTACTCCTTCATCATCTCGATCCACGCGTTCTGGTTCGTGGCGTTGGCCGTCGCCGACAGGAAGGCCACCTGGCCCTCGCCGCCGATCTGCTCGGCCACCAGGTCGATCTGGGTCTGCGCGATGCCCTCGGCCGTCGCCTGGTTGATGAACAGGTCACGGCACTCGGGGTCGGTGTCGGAGTCGAAGGTGACGACGGCGGCGCCGGCCGAGCGTGCCTGGTCGAGCGCGCCGCAGATCGCGTTCGGGTCGTTGGCCGAGGTCAGGATGACGTCGGCGCCCTGCTGGGTGAGCGTGTTGATGTAGCTCACCTGCGAGGAGGCGCTCGCCTCCGACGGACCGGTGACCGTGAGCTCGCCGTCGAACTCGGAGACGGCTGCCTCCGCGCCGTCGGCGGCGGTGTCGAAGTACGGGTTGTTGACCTGCTTGGGCAGGAAGGCGACGGCGAGGTCGGCGGGGATCTCGGCGTCCGGGTTCGCCTCGGTGGCCGCGCCACCTCCGCCGCCGGTGGTCTCCTCGTCGCCGCGGGTGGTGCCGCCGCAGGCGGCCGTCGCGAGGACGAGGGCGGCGACGGCGACACCCGTCACGCCGCCGCGCAGCGGCCGGCGGCCGGTCAGGAAGCTGGTCATTGGTTCCCTCTCTGGAGTGCGCCGGCGTGAGAGCGGCCGGGGTCGGTGGGTCGGACGGGCACCCGTCGGTGGGTGCACGGCGGTGGTCTCACGGGATCCGGCTCCGGGCAGCGGCACGCCGCCGGACCCATCCGGTGACCTGGGGGGCGACCACGGCGGCGATGAGCAGCACGCCGGTCACGATGTTGAGGACGTCGGCCGGCACGCTGGCCAGGCGCAGGGCGTTGCGCACGGCACCGAGGAGGAGCGCGCCGGCGAGGACGCCGACCATCCCTCCCCGGCCGCCGAAGATCGACACCCCGCCCAGCAGGATGGCGGCGACGACCTGCAGCTCGAGCCCGGTGGCGTTGTCGGCACGGGCGCTGCCGTAGCGGAGGGTCCAGTAGACCCCGCCCAGCGCGGCGATCACCCCGGTGACGACGAACAGCCAGAACTTGGTGCGGGCGACGTCGATGCCGCTGAAGCGGGCGGCGTCCTCGCTGTTGCCGATCGCGTACAGCGACCGCCCGATCGGGGTGGCGTGCAGCACGACGCCGAAGACGAGAACCAGGACCGCGAGGGGGACGGCCGCCACGGGGATCCCCGAGTCGCCGATCGTGCTGATCGCCCACGTGGTCCACGCCCGGGGGAAGTCGGCCACCGCCTGGTCACCGAGCACGACGAAGGCCAGCCCCCGGTAGAGGGCGAGGCTGCCGATGGTGACCGCCAGCGACGGCAGGCCCAGCCGGGTCACCAGCGCGCCGTTGACCGCCCCGAGCACGGCGCCCAGGAGCAGGCACAGCGGGACGATGAGCTCCAGCGGGAGGCCGGCGATCCACAGCTGGCCCATCACGGCCCCGGTGAGGCCGACCGTGCTGGCGACCGACAGGTCGATCTCGCCGGTGATGATCACCATCGTCAGCGGGAGCGCGATGAGCACGATGACGATCACGTCGAGCAGCAGGAAGCCGGTGTTGCGCGCGGTGGCGAAGCCCTCGACCGAGAGGGAGGCCAGCAGCACGAAGACGACGAGCACCAGGGTGATGACCCCGTCGCCGGTGCCCAGCAGCCGCATCCGGTCCGACAGCGTCCGCGGCGGCGCCTGGTCCTCGGCGGGCGGGGCGACGGTCTCAATGGCCACGGGAACTCCTCCTCCGCAGGCGCCCGGCCAGGCGCAGCGCGAGCACCCGGTCCAGCGCGATGGCGGCGATGATCAGGGCGCCGACGGCGGCGTTGCGCCAGAACGGGTCGATGCCGAGCTGCGGCAGGGCGGTGCCGATGGTGGTGAGGAGCAGGGCGCCGAGCGCCGCGCCGGCCACCGAGCCGCTCCCGCCGAAGATGGCCACGCCGCCGACGACGGCGGCGGCGACGACGGTCAGCTCGTATCCGGTGCCGGCGGTCGCGTCCAGCGTCTGGAAGCGGGCCGCGTACAGCACCCCGGCCAGCCCCGCGAGCGCCCCGTTGACCACGAACGCGGTGAGCACCCGCCGGCCGACCGGGATGCCGGACAACCGCGCGGCGTCCGGGTCCGAGCCGATGCCGTACATCTCCCGGCCGCTGCGGTAGCTCCGCAGGTAGTAGCCCACGACGAGCACCACCAGGACGGCGACGAGGAAGAGCACCGGGATGCCGAGCAGCCGGGCGGTCCCCAGGGACTTGAACCCGCTGGGCAGATCGGTGGCGTTGATCTGCAGCCGGCCGCTGGTGCTGGCCCACAGGGCGTCGATGCCGCGGAAGACGTAGAGGGTGCCCAGGGTGACCACGAGCGAGGGCACCTTCGCGACGGCGACGATCACCCCGTTGACGACGCCCGCGACGGCGCCGACCGCCATGCCGACGAGCACCGCCAGCAGTACCGGCGTGTCCGGCTGCGTCGCCAGCAGCGTCCCGGTCGCGTAGGCCGACAGGCCGAGCGTCGAGCCGACGGAGAGGTCGACGTTCCGGGTGATGATCACCATCGTCTGGCCGGCCGCCAGCACCGTCAGGATGGACGCCGACAGCAGCAGGTCGCGGATGTTCTGCTGGGAGAGGAACCGCGGCTGGACGACCACCGTCACGACGACGAGCAGCAGCAGCGCGGCGAGGATGCCGAACTCGCGGACGGCGAACAGCCGGTGCACCAGCGAGCTGCCGCCGGTGCCGCGGCCGGACGTCTCCTCCGGGGCGGCGGGAGGCCGGGTCACCGCCGTGCTCACGACGCCACCGCCGTGCGGGTCGCCTGACCGGTGGCCGCGAGCATCACGTTGCCCTCGTCGGCCCGGGAGCGCGGGATGTCGTCGACCAGCCGCCCCTCGTGCATGACGAGGACGCGGTCGGCCATGCCCAGCACCTCGGGGAGCTCGCTGGAGACCATGACGACCGCCATCCCTTCCGCGGCGAGCTGCGACATCAGCCGGTGCACCTCCGCCTTGGTGCCGACGTCGATGCCCCTGGTCGGCTCGTCGACGATCAGCACCTTCGGCCCGGTGGAGAGCCACTTGGCCAGCACGACCTTCTGCTGGTTGCCGCCGGACAGGGTGGAGACGGGATCGCTGAGCCTGCCCGCCTTCACCTGCATCCGCCGGGTCCACTCCGCCGCGGCGTCCCGCTCGCGCCGGGCGGACAGCCAGCCCCGCCGGGACAGGGCCCACCGGCGGGTGAGCGTGGTGTTGCGCTCGACGGAGAGCTCCATGACCAGGCCCTGCTGACGGCGGTCCTCGGGCACCAGCGCGACGCCGGCGGCCATGGCCGCTGCGGGGCTGCCGCGGCGGAGCTCCTGGCCGGCGATGCGCACGGTGCCGGCGTCGTAGGGGTCGACGCCGAACACCGCGCGCACGACCTCGCTGCGGCCCGCCCCGACCAGGCCGGCCAGCGCGACGATCTCACCGGCGCGCACGTCGAAGGAGACGTCGCTGAAGACCCCGGCGCGGGTGAGCCCGCGGACCTCGAGCAGCACCTCGCCGGGCTCGACGTCCTGCTTGGGGAAGAGGGTGGCGACCTCGCGGCCCACCATCGCGTGCACGACCCGGTCGACGGTCAGCTCCGAGGTGCGGTCGGTGGAGACCCACTCGCCGTCGCGCATGACGGTGATCCGGTCGCAGAGTTCGAACACCTCGTCGAACCGGTGGGAGATGAACAGCACCGCGGCGCCGGCCTCCCGCAGGGCGCGGGCGACGGCGAAAAGCCGCTCGACCTCGACGCCGGACAGCGCGGCGGTCGGCTCGTCCATGACCAGCACCCGCGCGTCGAACGACAGCGCCTTGGCGATCTCCACCATCTGCTGGTCGGCGATCGACAGGCCACGCGCGGGTCGGTCGGGGTCCAGGTCCACGCCGAGGCGGTCGAACAGCTCGCGGCACCGCGCGGCCATCGCCTTGCGGTCGATGCGCCGGCCGGCCGTCAGGGGCTGCCGGCCCATGAAGATGTTCTCCGCGACCGACAGGTCGGGGAAGAGCGTGGGCTCCTGGTAGATCACCGCGATGCCCGCGGCCCGTGCGGTCGCCGGGCTGTCCAGGCGCGCCGGTTCGCCGTCCAGGAGCACCCGTCCGCCGTCGGGGGCGTGCACCCCGGCGAGGATCTTCACCAGCGTCGACTTGCCCGCGCCGTTCTCACCGACCAGGGCGTGCGCCTCACCGGCGCGCAGCTCCAGCCGGGCGCCGCGGAGCGCGGCGACCGCCCCGAAGGACTTGCGCACGTCCTCCAGCGCGAGGACGACGTCGCCGGGCGCCGCCGGCTCCCTCGTGTGGTCCACAGTGACCGCCTCCGTGTCCGGTGTCATCGCTGTGAATCGTTTCAGGCGCGATGTGACGGCCACCATAGAAAGGTCCCGAATGTGTGTCAACCGCCACGCTCACGGCCGTGACTCGAGCGTGACGAGGGCGCGCGCTGTGCGGTTGACACGTTTCAGAGGGTGGCCCCATCATGGCCTGCACCGGGTCTCGCCGCGAGGTCCGTCGACGCGCGCCCGAGGAGGAGCACTGACCGCCAGCATCCGGGACGTCGCCGGCCGGGCGGGCGTCTCGGTGGGCACGGTCAGCAACGTCCTGAACCGGCCGGAGGTGGTCGGCGCGGCCACCCGCGAGCGCGTGCTCGCCGCGATCGCGGAGCTCGGCTTCGTCCGGAACGAGTCCGCCCGGCAGCTGCGCGCCGGCTCCAGCCGGACCGTGGGGCTCGTGGTCCTGGACATCGCGAACCCGTTCTTCACCGATGTCGCCCGTGGCGTGGAGGAGGTGGTGGACGCCGCCGGGCTGTCGCTGATCCTCTGCAACACCGACGACCGCCCGGAGCGGGAGACCGCGCACCTGGCCGCCCTCGCCGAGCAGCGGGTGCACGGCGTGCTCATCACGCCCACCGCCGAGCTCAGCCCGGACCTCGCCGCCCTTCGCAGGAGAGGCGTACCCGTCGTGCTGCTCGATCGCCGGGCTCCGGACGGTGACCAGTGCGCGGTCGCCACCGACGACGTCCTCGGTGGTCGGCTCGCCGCCGAGCACCTGCTCGAGCGCGGCCACCGGCGCATCGCCTTCATCGGGGCGGCCTCGGGACTTCCGCAGGTGCACGAGCGGCACGCCGGCGTGGCGAGCGCCGTCCGCGAGGCGTCGGGCGCCGAGCTCACCGTCCTGTCCCCGGAGGAGCTCACGGTGGCCGGCGGACGCGAGGCGGCGGGGCGGATCATCGGCATCCCCGCCACCCGGCGCCCGACCGCCGCGATCTGCGCCAACGACCTGCTCGCGCTGGGGGTGCTGCAGGAGATGGTCCGGCACCGCGTGCGGGTCCCCGACGAACTGGCGATCGTCGGCTACGACGACATCGACTTCGCGGCCGCCGCCGCCGTCCCGCTCACCTCGGTGAGCAAGCCGCGGCACGCCATGGGCCGCCGCGCCGCGCAGCTGCTCCTGGACGAGGCGCGCGAAGGCCACGTCCACGAGCAGCCCGTCTTCGAGCCGGTGCTCGTCGTCCGCGAGTCGAGCATGGTCCGGCGGGATCCGGCGCCCGACCCGGAGGGGATCCGATGAAGGTCGCGCTCTTCGCCACCTGCCTGGTCGACACGATGGTGCCGCGGGTCGCCGAGGCGACGGCGGTGCTGCTGGAGCGGCTCGGCCACGAGGTGGTCGTGCCCCCGGGCCAGAGCTGCTGCGGGCAGATGCACGTCAACACCGGCTACCGGCGCGAGGCGGTGCCCGTCATCGCCAACCACGTGCGCGCGTTCGCCGGGGCGGAGGCGATCGTGGCGCCGTCCGGCTCCTGCGTCGCCTCCATCCACCACCAGCAGGCCGCCGTCGCCCGCCGCGCCGGGCAGCACGCGCTCGCCGACGACGCCGCGGCGCTGGCCGAGCGGACCTACGAGCTGTCGCAGTTCCTGGTCGACGTCCTGGGCGTCACCGATGTCGGGGCGTACTACCCGCACCGGGTCACCTACCACCCGACCTGCCACTCGCTGCGGATGCTGAGGGTCGGCGACCGGCCGCTGCGCCTGCTGCGCGCCGTCCGCGGCCTGGAGCTGGTCGAGCTGCCCGCGGCCGACCAGTGCTGCGGGTTCGGCGGCACGTTCGCGGTCAAGAACGCCGAGACCTCGACCGCGATGCTCACCGACAAGATGGCCAACGTGCTCGCCACGCACGCCGAGGTGTGCACCGCGGGCGACGCCTCCTGCCTCATGCACATCGGCGGCGGGCTCTCCCGCCTCCGGGCCGGCACGCGCACGGTGCACCTGGCCGAGATCCTCGCGTCGACGGAGGACGCCGTGGCCCCCGAGCAGTCGACCCGACCGGCGGTGCGCTCGTGACCGCCGTCTTCCTGGGCATCCCGACCGCTCCCCGGGGCGTCGGGCACCTGCGCGGCGACCGGTCGTTCCCCGACGCCGCGCGCGACTCGCTGCGCGACGGGCAGCTGCGCGCCAACCTCGGCCATGCCACGGCGACGATCCGGGGCAAGCGGGCCGCCGTGGTCGGCGAGGTGCCCGACTGGGCGGAGCTGCGCGAGGCCGGCCGGGCGATCAAGGCGGCCACGATGGCCCGGCTCGACGAGCACCTGGTCGCGCTGGAGGAGCAGGTAACCGCCCGCGGCGGCACGGTGCACTGGGCCCGCGACGCCACCGAGGCCAACCGGATCGTCCTCGACCTGGTGCAGGCCACCGGCACCGACGAGGTGGTCAAGGTCAAGTCGATGGCCACCCAGGAGATCGGGCTCAACGAGGCGCTGGAGGCCGCGGGCATCGCGGCGCACGAGACCGACCTCGCCGAGCTGATCGTGCAACTGGGCGAGGACCGGCCGTCGCACATCCTGGTCCCGGCGATCCACAAGAACCGGGCCGAGATCCGCGAGATCTTCCTGCGCACCATGCCCGGGGTGGACCCCGAGCTCACCGACGACCCCCGTCGGCTGGCCATGGCGGCGCGGGCGCACCTGCGCGAGCGCTTCCTCCGGGCCCGGGTGGCGATCAGCGGGGCGAACTTCGCCGTCGCCGAGACCGGCACCCTCGCCGTCGTCGAGTCCGAGGGCAACGGGCGCATGTGCCTGACGCTCCCGCAGACCCTCATCACCGTGATGGGCATCGAGAAGGTGGTGCCCACCTGGACCGACCTCGAGGTCTTCCTGCAGCTGCTCCCCCGCTCCTCCACGGGCGAACGGATGAACCCCTACACCTCGCTGTGGGCCGGGGTCACGCCCGATGACGGACCGCAGGAGTTCCACCTCGTGCTGGTCGACAACGGTCGGACGGCGGTGCTCGCCGACGAGGTGGGGCGCGAGGCGCTGCACTGCATCCGCTGCTCGGCGTGCCTGAACGTCTGCCCGGTGTACGAGCGCGCCGGTGGCCACGCCTACGGGTCGGTGTACCCCGGGCCGATCGGCGCCGTGCTCTCCCCCCAGCTCACCGGCGTCGAGGACAACGCGTCGCTGCCGTACGCCTCGTCGCTGTGCGGCGCCTGCTACGACGTCTGCCCGGTGGCGATCGACATCCCCTCGATCCTGGTGCACCTGCGCGCCGAGCACGTCGAGGCCCAGACGCGCACGACCCCTGAAGCAGCGGCCTTTCGCCTCCTCTCCCGCGTGATGGCCTCCCCGCGGCTCTGGCGGCTCGCCCAGCGGGCCGCCGGTCTGGGCCGGTTCCTGGCCCGTGGGCGGCCGACCCTCCCGGCCACGCTGCCGCCGCCGCTGTCGGCCTGGACCCGGTCCCGCGACCTCCCCACTCCGCCCGGGAAGACCTTCACTTCCCAGTGGACCGAGGAGCACCGGCGGTGAGCGCGCGCGAGGAGGTGCTCGGGCGGATCCGCACGGCGCTGGGCCCGGACCGGCGCGCCGAGGAGCCCGTCCGGCGCGACTACCGGCGGCGCGACGACCGCCCCGCCGCCGTGCTGCACGAGGTGCTCACCGACCGGCTGGAGGACTACAAGGCCACGGTGGTGCGCTGCGCGCCGGCCGAGGTGGCCTCCACCGTGGCCCGGTCGCTCGGCGACCTGGACCTGCCCCCCGACGCCGTCGTCGTCGCGCCGGGCCTGCCCGCGGACTGGCGGCCCGACGGCGCGGTGCCGGACGACGGCCGGCCCGCGGTCGGGCTGGCGTCCTTCGGCGCGTCGGTCACCGGGGTGGCCGTGGCCGTGGCCGAGACCGGCACGCTGGTGCTGGACGGCTCCCCGAGCTGCGGCCGGCGGGCCCTGTCGCTGCTGCCCGACGTCCTGGTGTGCGTGGTGACGGCGGACCAGGTCGTCGGCGGGGTCCCCGAGGCGCTCGCCCGGCTGGACCCGACGGCCCCGCTCACGATGATCAGCGGCCCGTCGGCGACCAGCGACATCGAGCTGCAGCGCGTCGAGGGCGTGCACGGCCCGCGCACCCTGGTCGTCGTCCTCGCCGGCTGACCGGCCGATCGGCCGGACGGCCACCCTCTCCGGCGGAACGGTGCCTAGCCTCGGTGCGTGCCCTTCACGCTTCCCGACGCCCACCTGCTCGCCCTGGAGGCGCACGAGGGCCAGGTGGACGAGGACGGCCGCGACCACTACCTGGCGCAGCTGCGGCCGCTCGCCGAGGCGCTGCGGCCGTTCGGACCCGAGGCCGAGATGGCCGGCGTGCTCAAGGACGTCGTGGCGGGCACCCGCTCCCACCCCGACCCGGCCCGCCGGTACGACCTGGACCGGTTGCGGGCCCTCGGGGTGCCGGGCGTGGTGGTCGAGGCGATCGACGCGGGGACCCCGCGCCCGGGCGAGCCCTACCTGTCCGGGTTCGTCCGCCGGGTGGCCGCCCACCCGCTGGCCCGCCTGGTGAAGCTGGTGGAGAACAAGGCCGACCTCGCCGCCACGGAGCGGCTGGCGGGCACCGACCCCGACCGGGCACGCACCCTCCGCGAGGGCCGCTACCGCCCGGTCCGCCGGATGCTCCTGTCCGCCGAGGCGGCCGACCGGGTGCACGGCCACCGCATCCTGGTCTGACGGGCCGGCGCCGCACCCGCTGTGTCGGCCCGTGGTGGTGTCGCCCCGTGCCGACACCCCCACGGGTCGACGACCGGCGCGGCCCGCCGGCGGGTCAGCCTCCCGGCGCGAGCGCGGACGACAGCTCCGCGCACAGCTCGGCGAGGGCCTGCGGCGCGCTGCGGCAGAGCCTCGGGAAGGCCAGGTACCCGTGCGGCATCCCGACGTAGGTCGTTGCCCGCACCGGCACCCGCGCGGCCCGCAGCGTCTCCGCGTAGCGCAGCCCGTCGTCGCGGATCGGATCGTGCTCGGCGACCTGCACCAGCGCCGGCGGCAGGCCGCCGTGGTCGGCGGCGAGCAGCGGCGAGACGTACGGGTGCGCACGGTCCCGGTCGCCCAGGTAGTGCGCGCGGTAGGCCTCCATGTCGCGCCGGGTGAGGACGGGGGCATCGGCGTTCTCGGCGATGGAGGCGCTGCCGAACGTCAGGTCGGTCGCCGGGTAGAGCAGCGCCTGGACGGCGATCGCCGGCCCGGACCGGTCGCGGGACATGAGCGCGACGACCGCGGCCAGGTTCCCCCCGGCGCTGTCGCCCATGACCGCCAGCCGGCCCGGATCGGCCCCCAGCTCGCCGGCGCGGGCGGCGACGTCGACCAGCGCCGCGTAGCAGTCCTCGGGCGCGGCGGGCCACGGGTGCGCCGGCGCGAGGCGGTAGTCGATCGACACCACGACGGCGCCCACGGTTGCGGCCACGTTGCTGCACAGCCAGTCGGCCTGGTCGAGCGAGCCGAGCACCCAGCCGCCGCCGTGGAAGTTGACCACGAGCGGCAGCGGCCCGCCGGCGGCGCCGCGGGGGCGGTAGACCCGCATCGCCAGCGGTCCCGCCGCGCCGGCGGTGACGCCGTCCTGCAGGGTCACCCCCGGCGCCACCCCGCCCAGGAGCAGGTCGGTCACGGGGTTGTGCCCGGGCGAGCGCTCCTGGACGCGAGCGAGCCGCTCGGCGTCCAGGGTGGCGACCGACCCCAGCCGCAGCGCCCGCCCGAGCAGCCGCACCCGCAGGTCGAGGCGAGCCACGTCAGCGCCCGAGGATGCCGAGGTCGACCGGCAGCTGGACGCCGGTCACGTGCCGCGCCTCGTCCGAGGCCAGCCAGGCCACCGCATGCGCGATGTCCTCGGGCTGGGAGATCGGGTCGGGCAGCGCGCCCATCAGCATGGGGGCCAGCGTTGTGGCGTACTGCTGCGCGAGTTCGAACATCTCCGCAGGCTGCATGCCGGTGGCCACGCCGTGCGGGTGCACGGTGTTGACCCGGATGTTGTGCTGCCCGAGCTCGTTCGCCATGGTCCGCGCCAGGCCGACGATGCCGTGCTTGCTGGCCGCGTAGTCGGCGAGGAACGGCAGCCCCCGCAGCCCGGCCACCGAGCTGATCACGATGATCGAGCCGCCGGTGCCCTGCTCCAGCAGCACCGGCACGGTCGCCTTCATCGTGAAGAACGTGCCGGTGAGGTTGGTGTCGATCGTCTCCTGCCACTTCTCCACCGGGATCTCCCAGGACATCGAGCCCGAGCAGATGCCGGCGTTGGCGACGACGACGTCGAGCCGGCCGAAGTCCGCCACTCCGTCGCGGACCACGGACATCTGCCCGTCGAGGTCGCGGACGTCGACCTTGCGGGCCAGGATGTGCCGCCCCTGCGCCTCGACCAGGCGGGCGGTCTCGGCGAGGTCCTCCTCGGTGGGGCCGGCGTAGGACGTGGTCTTCGCCGTCTCGCAGTTGTCGATCGCGATGACGTCGGCGCCCTCGGCCGCGAGCCGGACCGCATGGGCGCGGCCCTGGCCGCGGGCGGCGCCGGTGACGTAGGCGACCTTGCCGGCGAGGCGGCCGGACGTGCTGGTGGTCACGCATCTCTCCTGTGGTGAGGGAACCGGCGCGCGGTCGCGCGCCGGGAAGGTGGGACCGGGCTCAGGCGGGCCGGCGGGCCATGTGCCGGGCGGCGCGCAGTCCGAAGACGGCGGCGGGCCCGATGGTCGAGCCGGGGCCGGGATAGGTCCGCCCCATGACGGAGGCGGAGTTGTTGCCCGCGGAGTACAGGCCCTCGATGATCGAGCCGTCCTCGCGCAGCGCACGGCCGTCGGGGTCGGTGACCACGCCGCCCTTGGTGCCGAGGTCACCGATGACCACGCGGAACGCGGTGAACGGGCCCTTCTCCAGCGGACCGAGGCACGGGTTGGGCCGCACGGTGGGATCGCCGTAGTAGCGGTCGTAGGCGGAGTTGCCCCGCCCGAAGTCGCCGTCGATGCCGGCGCGGGCGAACCCGTTGAACCGCTGGACGGTCGCCTGCAGCCGGCCCGGCTCCATGCCCAGCCGCTCGGCCAGCTGCGGGATGCTCCCGGCCTTGACCATGATCCCGGCTTCGCGCATCGCCTTGTTCAGCCGCGGGTCCAGGGCGAACGTCCGCAGGTACCGGCGGGCGTGCCGGGCATCGGCGACGAGCCAGTACGGGCCGTCCTTGTCGTGCTCGAGCATGTGGTGGCCGAGGTCGACGTAGGACTCCGACTCGTTCGCGAAGCGGTCACCGCGGGCGTCGGTCATCAGCGAGTAGGGCATCGACCGCTCCCCCACGATGAACGCCGGCGTGTGCCCGGCGGGGGCGGCGACGGACGCGCCCCACCAGGCCTCGTCCATGAGCTCCAGGGCCGCCCCCGCGCGCTGCGCGATCTCGATCGGGCCACCGACGTTGCCGGGGTTGCCCGACGGCGAGCCGTCGATGCCGTGGTGCTTCTGCCGCCAGTCGCGGTTGTGCTCGAACCCACCGCCGGCCAGCATCACGCCGCGCACGGCGCGGATGCGCACCTCGCGACCGGTGCGGCGGACCCGCACGCCCACCACGCGCTCGCCGTCGAGGACCAGGTCCTCCAGCGGCGCCTGCAGCCAGAGCGGCACCTTCCCGTCGACCACGACGGCCTTGCAGAAGGCGGTGGCCAGGGCCACCCCGATCCCGACCACCCGCCGCCCGCGGGCGACACCACCGAGCGCGCGGAACACGAACCGCGCGCCGCGCACGAACCCGCCCGGGGTGGACCAGGCCCGGCCCAGCAGCCATACGTCGTCGGTCTTCACCGGGAGCGGCACCGCGTTGCGCAGGGTCGACCACCAGTCGCCGATCTGCTTGGAGTCCAGCGGCTCGGCCTCGAGCGAGCGGCCGATCTTGCCGCCGGGGAGCTCGGGGTAGTAGTCGGGGTAGTCCTTCGCCCGGGCGAAGGCGAGGCCGTGCCGTTCCGCCGTCGTCACGAAGTCGGCGACACCGTCGACGAACGCCTCCTTGCGCTCCCGCGTCGCGGCGCGCCCTTCGTCGCCGACCGTCGCCTCCAGGTACGCGAGCGCCTCCTCCCGGGAGTCACCGGCGCCGGCGCGGCGCATGAGCGGGTTGTCCGGCAGCCACATGCCACCCCCGGACATCGCCGTGCTCCCGCCCCACTTCTCCGTGCCCTCCAGCAGGAGCACGCTGAGCCCCTCGTCCAGGGCGCCCAGCGCGGTGGCGAAGCCGGCGCCACCGGTACCGACCACGACGACGTCGTAGGTCTCGTCGAACTGCTCCACGCTCCTGGCCACGGTGCCCTCCTCGCCCACCGACCGGACAGTGTTGTCCGGATCGCTAGGGTGTGAGCATGGCCACGTCGGGCGGGAGAGTCAACCGGGGTCCGGCAGCGGCTCCGGACAACCGGCGGGCGATCCTGCAGGCCGCCCGCCGGGTCATGGCCTCGGGTGGCTACCGGGTGCCGCTGAGCGCGATCGCCCGCGAGGCGGGCGTGGGGCAGGGCGTGCTCTACCGGCACTTCCCGACGCGGCTGGATCTGGCGTTCGCCGTGTTCGAGGACAACTTCGCCGAGCTCGAGGCGATCGCCGCCGATCCGGACGCGGGGTCTCTCGGCCGGCTGTGGAGCCGCCTGGTCGACCAGGCCATCGAGACCACGGCCTTCGTCGAGATGGTCGTCGACGCTCGCCGGAACCTGCCCGAGTACGACGGGGCGGAGCGGCTGCTCGGCCTGGTGGAGGCCACCCTGCGCCCCGCCCGCGACGCCGGGGTCGCCCCCCCGGAGGTCACCGCCGACGACGTGCTGCTCGCCCTCCGGATGACCTTCGGCGTGGTCATGACCGCCGCGACACCGGACGCCGTCCGGCCCGCCGTCGACCGGGCCCTGGCACTGCTGGACCCGCCGTGGGCCCGGCCGCGTGCCGGGGTCAGCCGGTGAAGGCCTCGATCTCGGCGAGCCGGGAGGGGGTCACCGTCTTCAGCCGGGCGACGGCGCGCGCCAGCGGGACCAGCTCGATCTCCGTCCCCCGCAGCGCGACCATCTGACCGGTACGGCCCTCGTGCGCGGCGATGGTGGCATGCAGGCCGAAGCGGGTCGCCAGCACGCGGTCGAACGACGTCGGGGTCCCACCGCGCTGGACGTGCCCCAGCACCGTGGCCCGCACCTCCTTGCCGGTGCGCCGCTCCAGCTCCTCCCCCAGCTGCTGGGTGACGCCGGTGAACCGGCGGTGGCCGAACTCGTCGACGCCGCCGCGACGGAAGGCCATCTGCCCGGGCAGCGGCTCGGCCCCCTCGGCGACGACGCCGATCACGTGGGACGCCCCGCGGGCGAACCGGTCGCAGACCAGCCGCACCACCTCGTCCACGTCGAACGGCTGCTCGGGCACCAGGGTCAGATGGGCGCCGGCGGCCAGGCCGGCGTGCAGCGCGATCCACCCGGCGTGCCGGCCCATCACCTCGACCAGCAGCACGCGCTGGTGCGACTCGGCGGTCGTGTGCAGCCGGTCGATGAGCTCGGTGGCGATGCTGACCGCGGTGTCGAAGCCGAACGTCAGATCGGTGCCGTCGATGTCGTTGTCGATCGTCTTCGGGATGCCCACCACCGGCACGCCGGCCTCCGACAATACGTGGGCCGCGGTGAGGGTGCCCTCCCCGCCGATGGGGACGAGGACGTCGACCCCGTGCTCGTCGAGCGTGCCGATCATCTCCTCGATGCCGGCGTGCAGCTTCTCCGGAGCGACGCGGGCCGAGCCGAGCGTCGTGCCACCGCGGGTGAGCAGGCCGTCGACCGCGGCCACGTCCAGCGGCGTCCAGCGGTTCTCCAGCAGCCCGCGCCAGCCGTCGCGGAAGCCGATCACCTCGCTGTCGTAGTGGGCACCGGCGGTGCGCACCACCGAACGGATGACGGCGTTGAGGCCGGGGCAGTCCCCGCCTCCGGTCAGGATTCCGATGCGCACCGGCTGGCTCCTCGCGCTCGTGGGCCGGGTTGACCCCACCATACGTCATGACGTCTCGACGACCGCCCGCCGACGCGCGGGGTGACTGCGAGCCGTCGGCGCGGCGCGCCTGCCGGTCACCGCCCGGGGCGGAAGGGGTTCCGGCCGGGCCGGAACAGCGTCTCCTGGGTGAAGCTCGCGCCGAGCACACCGCCGGCCGTGGTGATCGATCCGGTGTACCAGCCCCGCCCCCCGGACACGGTGCGCGGCACCATGTCCATGAGCACCCAGTCGTCCAGCGGCGCGTGGCGGTGGAACCAGACGGCGTGGTCCAGGCTCGGGCCGGGGGCGGCCTCGTCGTCGGGCAGCGCCGACAGCCCGGTCCCGATGTCGGAGAGGTAGGTCAGCACGCAGGCGTGCACCAGGTGGTCGGCCGGCAGCGGCACGGTGGCCCGCGCCCAGAAGCGGGTCGGCCAGTGCGCGTCCGGGTAGGGCTGCGGGGGCCGGCGGCTTTCCATGGAGAACACCCGGGGCAGCTCGAAGACCGGCAGTCCGTCCGGCGCCTCGACGGCGGGGGTCGGCTGCACCTGCTGGTCCGGGCCGGGACCGGGCACCGCGAACGAGGCCGACATGCTGAACACGACCTCGCCGCCCTGGAGGGCGACCACCCGCCGGGCCGAGAACGAGCCGCCGTCGCGGTCCCGGTCCACGCGGAAGATCGTCGGGCGGGCGGCGTCACCGCTGCGCAGGAAGTAGCCGTGCAGCGAGTGCGGGAGGCGGTCGGCGGCGACCGTGCGCCCGGCGGCGTACAGCGCCTGCGCGGCCACCTGCCCGCCGTACAGCGGGAAGGGGTCGCTGAACAGCAGGGTGCTGCGGTACAGGTCGCGGTCGATCTCCTCCAGAGCCAGGACGTCGAGGACCGTCGGCCCCGCCGCTCGGCGTGCGTCGTCGGCAGCCACGGTCTCCACGCAGGGCACCCTAACCGGGTGCTCGGATCGGGTTAGGGTCCCCTCTGTACCGTCGCCAGTCGTGATGAGCGAGCCACGGAACGGCGACGGACGACCGCCCCGCAGACGGATCCCCCGGATCGGCGAGGTGGTCCGGACCTCGTGGCTCACCCCGCACATGGTCCGCGTCGTGCTCGGCGGCGAGGGCCTGGCCGGCTTTCCCGACGGCGAGTTCACCGACCGCTACGTCAAGCTGCTCTTCCCGCCCGCGGACGCGTCCTACGCGGTCCCCTACGACGTCGAGCAGGTGCGTGCCGAGCTGCCCGCCGACCAGTGGCCGGTCACCCGCACCTACACGGTGCGCGCGTGGGACGCCGCCGCCGGCGAGCTGACCATCGACTTCGTCCACCACGGCGACGAGGGGCTGGCCGGCCCCTGGGCCGCCGCGGCCCGGCCCGGCGACCGGATCCAGTTCATGGGACCGGGCGGCGCCTACGCGCCCCGGCCGGACGCCGACTGGCACCTCCTCGCCGGCGACGAGGCCGCGCTCCCCGCCATCGCCGCGTCCCTCGACCGGCTGCCGGCCGGCGCACGGGCGCTGGTGTTCGTGGAGGTGGCCGGACCCGAGGAGGAACAGACCGACCTGGCTCTCTCCCCCACCGTCGACCTGCGCTGGCTGCACCGGGGCGACGCGCTGCCCGGTGTGGCCCTGGTCCAGGCGGTCGAGGCCACCCAGCTCCCGCCGGGGAACGGGCACGTGTTCGTGCACGGCGAGGCGTACGCCGTCCGCGACCTGCGGCGCCACCTGCGGGCCGAGCGCGGGCTCGACCCGGAGTGGACGTCGATCTCCGGCTACTGGCGGCGCGGAGACACCGAGGACGCCTGGCAGTCGGGGAAGCGCCAGTGGAACGCCGCGATCGAGGCCGAGGACGCCGTCGGTCGCTGACCGTCAGCCCCCGAGCGGCGGGGCGAGCTCCGCCGCGCCCGGCGCCTCCGGTCCGCCGACGACAGGGTGCACCACCCCGGCGCTCCCGCCGCCGCGGCGCTCCACCTCCGCGGCGGCCAGCAGCAGGCCGCCCGGCAGGTACTCGATGCCCGTGGCCGCGCCGAGCTCCTCCACGACGGTGAACTCGTGCCCGAGGGCGGTGAGCGGCTCGCCGTACGCGTCGACGAACGCCGGCTCCGCGCTGACCGCGGCCGTGTTGCGCTGGCTGGCGCGCGGGGCGGCGATCGCCTCCGCCAGGTCCATGTTGCGGTCGATGCGGTTCACCAGCGTCTGCAGGACGGTCGTGATGATCGTGCTGCCGCCCGGCGAGCCGAGGGCCAGGACCGGCTCGCCGTCGTGCAGGACGATCGTCGGCGCCATGCTGCTGCGCGGGCGCTTCCCCGGGGCGGGCAGGTTCGGCTCGGGCCGGGTGGGGTCGGCGGCGGCGAACGTGAAGTCGGTCAGCTCGTTGTTCAGCAGGAACCCGCGGCCGGGCACCGTGATCCCGCTGCCCCCGGTCTGCTCGATGGTCAGCGTGTAGCTGGCGATGTTGCCGGCGGCGTCGCCGACCGTGAGGTGGGTCGTGGACGGACCCTCCGCACCCTCCTCCACCGTCGGCCCCTCGCCGGCCGGGCAGGGGGCGTACTCGCCGTCCGGGTCGCCCGCGGGGGTCGGCTTCGCCAGCACCGCATCCGGCGCGATGGCGCAGGCTCGCTCCGTGGCGAACCGGTCCGAGAGGAGCTCGGCCAGCGGCACCTGGTTGTACGCCGGGTCGCCGACGTAGGCGTTCCGGTCGGCGAACGCCAGCGCGCTGGCCTCCAGGTAGGCGTGCAGCACCGGCACCTCGGGCAGCGAGGCGAGCGGGAAGGGCTCCAGGATGTTCAGCGCCTCACCGACGGTCGAGCCGCCGCTGGACGGAGGGGCCATGCCGTAGACCTCGAGTCCCCGGTAGCCGACCCGGGTCGGCTCCCGGAGCGGCGCCTCGTACAGCGCCAGGTCCACGGCCTCCAGCAGACCCGGCCGGACCTCCGCGGCCCCCTCCGCCTCGGGCGGGTCCTGCACCGTCGCCACGATCTCCTCGGCCAGCTCCCCCGTGTAGAGCGGGTCCACCCCCTTGCCGGCCAGCAGCCGGTAGGTGTCGGCCAGGTCGGGGTTGCGGAACACCGATCCCACCTCGGGCAGGGCGCCGCCGGGGAGGAAGAGCTCGGCGGTCGGCGCGAACATGCGGAACCTCTCCTCGTTGTCCGCCGTCTGCTGCCGGAACGTCTCGTCGACGACGAAGCCCTCGTCGGCCAGCCGGGTCGCACCGCCGAGCGCGTCGGCCAGCGACCAGGTGCCGAACTCCTCCAGCGCCGTCACCCAGGTGGCCGGGGTGCCCGGCGTGCCCACCGACAGACCGCTCGAGACTGCCTCGGCGAACGGGATCGGGTCGCCCGCCTCGTCGAGGAAGGCGTCCGCGCCCATGGCCAGCGGTGCGGTCTCCCGGCCGTCGATCGTGGTGACCTCTCCGGTTGCGGCGTCGTAGTAGACGAAGAAGCCGCCCCCGCCGATGCCCGCCGAGTACGGCTCCGTGACGCCCAGCGCGGCGGCCGTGGCCACCGCCGCATCCGCAGCGTTGCCACCGGCGGCCAGGACGTCCAGCCCCACCCGGGTGGCGTCGGGGTCGACCGTGGCGACCGCGCCCCCGGTGCCCACGGCCAGCGCGCGCTTCTCCGGAGGCGCCGCACCCGAGGCGTCGCCCGGGGCGGCGTTCGCAGGGCCGCCGGCCACCAGAGCGCCTCCGGCGAGCACGGTCAGGGCCAGCAGGGAGGTACGCGGACGCGACATGGGAACTCCTCGGGCGTCATCGCTGCGCAGGAACCCATGGGACACCCGCGGAGCCCGGCGCGCCAGGCGGTCCGGCGTCCCCGTCCCGGGACGGGGACGTGGCGGCGGCTGTCACACAACCGTCGTGCCTGGTCGGGGCGCCGACGGGTAGCCGAGGACCATGGACTCCCCCACTCAGCTCAGCACCGCCTCTCGCCACGAACTCCTGCGCCTGGCCCGGGAGCACGGGATCCCCGGCCGCAGCCGGATGGCCAAGGAGCAGTTGGTCGCCGAGCTGCGGCAGCGGGAGCAGCCGGAGCCGCTGCAGGAGACCGAGCAGCCCGGCGCGGGCCGGCAGCAGATCAGCTCCCGGGTCGACGCATTCCGCCGGCTCGCCGAGGCGCGGGCGGCCGGCGAGATGGTGCTGATCCCCCGCATGCTGACCGGCAACGACCGCCGGGTGCACGTGCGGGAGACCGTGCGCGAGGACCACGAGACCCGCATCGCGAACGGGGACCTGGAGGCGCGGGCGAAGTTCGACAAGCTCGCCGGCTCGGTCTTCCACTTTTTCCGCGGCACGAACCTGCTCTTCTACCGGGATCTGGTCGGCGAGGACGCCCGGCTGCCCACGGTGCTCGCGCTCGGTGACGTCCACCCGGGCAACTTCGGCGTGATGCCCAGCTCGGACAACGTGCCGATCTTCGGCGTCAACGACTTCGACGACGCCTACTACGCGCCGTTCACCTGGGACCTCAAGCGGGGCGCCGTCGGCTTCCTGCTGGGCGCGGCCGAGAAGTCCGGCTCCGGCCGGAAGAAGCAGCGGGCCATCGCGGAACGGTTCGTGCGCGGCTACGCGGCCGGCATCGCCTCCTACGCCGCCGACGGCCGGGAGCAGACCGAGCAGCTCCGGCTCGACAACGCGCCGCCCCTGATCCGGCGGCTGATCGCCGGCACGCTGGAGACCAGCCGCGCCGACTGGCTGGCCGGTCTGCTGGACGAGACCCGGAGCGGCTTCCGGACCGACGAGGAACTGGTGCCGGTCAGCAGCCGTCGGCAGGAGTTCCAGGAGCTCGTCGACCGCTACGTGGCCGAGAACGAGGTGGCGGTGCCCGAGCGGGCCGGCGCGGTGCGGGTCAAGGACGTCGCCGAGCGACGCGGCGCCGGCACCGCCTCGCTGGGCCTGACCCGGTACTACGTGCTCGTCGCCGGGGTGCGCGACGACGGGACCGACGACCTCCTCCTGGAATTCAAGCGCGCCCGCCGCTCGGCCCTGTCCGGGCTGGTGCCGCCGTCGGGATACGAGGTGGACGGCGAGGGCGACCGCATCCGGCACGCCCAGCGGGTGCACCTGGTCAGCGGGGACGTCTTCTACGGCAGCGTCGACATCGACGGCCGGAGCTTCATGGTGCGCGAGCGGGCACCGTTCCGCGACGACATCAGCCTCGGCTCGCTCTCGACCGGCGAGTGGAAGCAGTACGCGGAGATCTGCGGCCGGGTGCTGGCGCACACCCACGCGATGTCCGACGAGACCGGCAACGTCGACTACGACGTGGAGCCCGCCATCCTGGACGCGATCGGCAACCGGGACCTGTTCGTCGACGACATCCTGCGGTTCGCCGAGGAGGCGGCCGCCCGGGTGCGCCGGGACCACGAGCACTTCGTCGCCGACCACGCGTTGGGCGCCTTCCGGAGCGTAGACGTCGTCTACCGCTGACCGCGCTCCGGTGCGCGCTCGACGGAGGCCCCCGCGTGGTCCTGCGCGACGTCGCCGGGAAAGCCCTCCGCGTCGGCCGGCCGGGGCCGGGCGCCCTTCCGGAACGAGGCCTCCACGCGCTGGAAGCCCTTGTACCGCTCGCTGCGCGCGTAACCGGTGTAGGCCCGGACGTCGGCCGCGGTGAGCTCCACGTCGTCGGTGAACGGGGTCAGCAGGGAGCGGGGGTAGAGCCGCCGGTGCCGGACGACGTTGATCTCCGCGGCCAGCACGACGACGAGCGCCTGCAGGTAGATCCAGACGACCAGGCCGAGGATCACGCCGAAGACGCCGTAGACGTCGGTGGAGCGCGTCACGTACGTGCCGAAGTAGTAGGTGCCGAGCACGTGCAGCAGCTCCCAGAGGACCGCGGCGACGACGGCACCGACGGCGACGTTCCGCCAGTCCAGCCGGCGGGCGGTGAGCACCTGGTAGACCACCAGGAAGATCCCGACGTTGATCGCCAGGCCCGCCAGCGTGCCGGCGGCCGCCACCACCGGCCCGGGCACCGGCAGCGCGCCGGAGAAGGTCGACACGAAGGCGGTCAGCGCGGTCGACGCCACCGCGGCCAGGCCGAGCGCCACGACGAGCAGCAGGCTGCGCAGCCGGGACAGCAGGGGGTTCGGCTGGGCGAAGCGCGGCACGGCGTAGATGCGGTTGAGGGCCGCCTGGGCCGCCTGCATGACGCCGAGCCCGCCGTACAGGCTGCCGAGGATGCCGATGACCAGCGCCACGCCGCTCCCCCGGAACGTGCCGATGTTCTCCACCAGCGCGGGGCCCAGCAGCGGGAAGTCCGACAGCGCGGACTCGAGGATCCGCTGCTGGAGCGCGGGGTCGTCCTGCAGGAGGAAGCCCAGCACGGAGGTGAGCATCAGCAGCAGCGGGAATAGCGAGACGACGCCGTAGTAGGTGATCAGCGCGGCGAGGTGCGGGCCGCGGTCGTCGGCGAACTTGTAGGCCACCGCGAGCGGGAAGCCCACCACGCGATGCCGGGCCTGGAACGCGTCGAACCGCGCGACGACCGACATCGGTGCACCCCTCCCTCGTCGGCGGCTACCCACGACCCGCCTGCGCACTCGCGACCGCGGCGGATCCCCCGTAGGAAGAGGGCATGTCCGAGTCCTTCCCCACGCTCGCCGAGCTCGCCGCGGAGGAGGAGCGCCTGCAGCTCACCTCCTTCACCAACGAGGACGCGTGGGTGCTCGGCTGCGCACTGGTGGCCGCCGCGAGGCGCGATGCCGCCCCCGTCGCCGTCGAGATCACCCGCAACGGCCACCGGCTCTTCTCGGTCGCACTGCCCGGGGCGACGCCCGACAACGCCCACTGGATCGAGCGGAAGTCCCGGGTGGTGCACCGGTTCGGGCACAGCTCGCTCTACGTCCGGCAGGCCAGCATCGAGCGCGGCACCACCTTCGAGGCGGAGTTCGGGCTCGACCCACAGCACTACGCCGCGCACGGCGGCGCCTTCCCCCTGCTGGTGCGGGACGTCGGCCCGGTGGGTGTCGTCGCCGTCTCCGGGCTCCCCCAGCTGGACGACCACCGGATGGTCACCGCCGTCCTCGCCGAGCACCCGGGGCGCTGACCCCGGTACCGGTCGTCGCCCGGCCGGCGTGACGGACACCACCGACCGAAGTGGTCGGTACACCTACCGATCCGGTCGGTCGCGCGTAACCTGCATTCCGTGGCGCGACCGTTCCGGCAGCAGGTGGACGAGGGCATCCTCGACCACGCCGCCGCCCTCTTCGCGCGGCGCGGCTTCGCCAAGACGTCGGTCCAGGACGTCGCGGACGCCGTCGGGTTGTCCAAGGCCGGGCTGCTGCACCACTTCCCCAGCAAGGAAGCGCTCCACGCGGCCGTGCTGGCCCAGGCCGGCGCGCTCGGCCAGCGGGTGCTCGACCAGGTGGTCGACCTGCCGCCGGGCCCGGCACGCGACCGGCTGGCGCTGGACGTGCTCGTCGACATCGCGCTGGCCCACCCCGGGTTGGTCGCGCTGCTCCTCGCCCCGCTGACCCAGGGGGGCACCGAGGACGCCGGGCCCGAGGTCGAGACCGCCGTCGCGGCGGCTCTGGAGGCCTTCGGCGTCACCCCCGGCGCGCTCGGGTCCGAACGGGCCATCCGGGTCGTCGGCGCGCTCACCGCGCTGGCCGTGCTCACCCTGACGGCCCGGCAGCACGACGGCACCACCGCGTGGCGGCCCCTCGTCGTCGCCACCTGCTTCGACGCGCTCGGCCACCACGGGGCCGGCGCCGCTCCTCCCGCTACCGACCAGGTGGAGGCCTGATCCCCATGGCTGTCTTGTTGTCCCGGCTCGGCGCGTTCGCGCACCGCCGCCGTCTCCCGGTGATCCTGGTCTGGCTGGTGGTCCTCGTCGCCGGCGGCGCGGGCGCCGCGACCCTCGCCGGCGAGACGACGAGCTCCTTCTCCATCCCCGGGCAGGAGTCGACCAACGCCCTCGAGCGGATCGGCGAGGAGTTCGGCGCCGGCGGTGAGGGCGCGACCGCCCGCGTGGTCGTGCAGGCGCCGGAGGGCGAGACCCTCACGACGCCCGAGAACGCGCCGGTCGTCGGGGAGCTCGTCGCCGAGCTCGCCGAGCTGCCCGGCGTGGTCGACGCCACGAACCCGCTGGACCCGGCGGCGCCGGCGGTCAACCAGCAGCAGAACACCGCCTACAGCACCGTCACCTACGACGCGGCGCCGGGCGAGGTCACCCCCGGGCAGCAGGAGGCGCTGCTCGAGGCGGTCGACGGCGCGCGGGAGGGCGGCTTCACCGTCGAGGTCTCCGGGGAGGCCACCCAGGAGGCGCCGCACGTCGGCGGCCCCGCCGAGGCCATCGGCGTCGTCGTCGCGCTGGTCGTCCTCGCCGTCACCTACGGCTCGCTCGTCCTCGCCGGCCTCAACCTGCTGACCGCCCTCGTGGGCGTCGGCATCGGGGTCCTGGGCATCACCATCGCCACCGGCTTCACCGACCTCTCCTCGACCACCCCGACCCTCGCCGCCATGCTGGGGCTGGCCGTCGGCATCGACTACGCGCTCTTCATCGTCAGCCGCCACCGGCAGGAGCTGCGGGCCGGCGCCGACGTGGGCACCGCGATCGCGACCGCCGTCGGCACCGCCGGCTCCGCGGTGGTGACCGCGGGGCTCACCGTCGTCATCGCGCTGACCGGCCTGGCCGTCGTCGGCATCCCGTTCCTCACGCAGATGGGCGTGGCGGCGGCGCTGACCATCGTCGTCGCCGTCCTGATCGCGCTGACCCTGGTACCGGCCGCGCTGAGCTACCTGGGGTACCGCGCCCTGCCGCGCGCGCAGCGGTCGGCCGCGCAGGAGGGCGCGGGGGGCGTCGCGACCTCGCACCGGCGGGGGCTGCTCGCCGGGTGGGCGGACACCGTGACCCGCCACCGCATCCCCTCGCTGCTGCTCGCGGTCGTCCTGCTGGGCGCGATCGCCGTGCCGTTCTTCTCGATGCAGACCACGCTGGTGCAGACACCCCCGGCCGACAGCACCCAGGCGCGCGCCCAGCAGCTGCTCGCCGACGGTTTCGGCGAGGGCTTCAACGGGCCGATCACCGTGCTGTTCGAGGGCGCCGGGGCCGCGGAGTCCGCCGCGCAGGTCAGCGGCACGATCTCCACGCTCGACGACGTCGCGCTGGTGACGCCGCCGGTGCCGAACGCCGACGGCAGCGCCGCCCTGCTGACCGTCATCCCCGAGTCCGGCCCCACCGACCCGGCGACCGAGCAGCTCGTGGCCGACCTGCGCGCCGAGTTCGCCGACCTCGACGGCGTGCAGGCGTCGGTCACCGGGCAGACGGCGGTCAGCGTGGACGTCGCCCAGAGCCTCGACGAGGCTCTGCCGGTCTACCTCGCCCTCGTGGTGGGCCTGGCGCTGGTGCTCCTCGTGCTGGTGTTCCGCTCGCTGCTGGTGCCCCTGGTCGGCGTGCTCGGCTTCGTGCTGACCATCGGCGCCTCGCTCGGCGCCACCGTGGCGGTGTTCCAGTGGGGCTGGCTCGCCGCCGCGGTCAACCTCGACACCACCGGGCCGCTGATCAGCCTCACGCCGATCCTGGTGATCGGCATCCTGTTCGGGCTGGCGATGGACTACCAGATCTTCCTGGTGTCCCGGATGCACGAGGCGCACGCCCACGGCGTGGCACCCCTGCAGGCGATCCGCACCGGGTTCCGCCAGGCCGCGCCGGTCGTCGTCGCCGCCGCACTGATCATGTTCTCGGTCTTCGCCGGGTTCGTGCCGGCGGGCGAGGCGACCATCAAGTCGATCGCCTTCGCCCTGGCCGCGGGCATCCTGTTCGACGCCTTCGTCGTCCGCATGGTGCTCGTCCCCGCGGCGCTGGCGCTGCTGGGCGAGCGGGCCTGGTGGCTGCCGCGGTGGCTGCGCTGGCTGCCGGTGCTCGACGTCGAGGGCTCAGCGCTGGAGAAGTCGGCGCCTCCGCAGGACCGGGAGTCGGTCGGCGCAGCCCCGCGCTGAGCCCATCGCTCCGGTCCTCGAACGGCCCGCCTGCACCGCAGGCGGGCCGTTCCCCGTCCGGGCCCTCCGTCGCGGCGGCGACCGCCGACGCCGCCTCCTCGCCACGCCACTGGTCGACCCCCGGGCATGGATTGGTGACCGTGGGTGTTGGGTGTGGATGACGGTGCGCCTCCGTGAGGCACACGACCCAGACTTTCACACACGAAGGACCACGTTTGCCTGACACCCACGCCCAGCCCGCCACCGTGCGCCGCCGGGAACGCTCCGCCGGCCGCCAGGCCGCGGCGCGCGAGACCGACCGAGCGGCCGCCCGCGAGGAGAAGCGCGCCCAGCAGAGCTGGGTCGAGGGAGCCGCGCCCGAGCTGCCGGCCCGCGCGACCCGCCCCGAGAACGTCGTCTTCCACCTCGGCCCGACCAACTCGGGCAAGACCTACGAGTCCCTGCAGGCGCTGGCCGCCACCGGCTCCGGCGTCTACGCCGCCCCGCTGCGCCAGCTCGCCCACGAGGCCTACGCCAAGCTCTCGGCCCAGCTGCCCGAGGGCACCGTGGGCCTGTCGACGGGCGAGGAGGAGATCGACCCGTTCGCGCCCATCGTCTGCTGCACGGTGGAGAAGGCGCCCGACCGCGGCGAGATGCTGGTGCTCGACGAGGCCCACTGGGTCACCGACCCCGACCGCGGCCACCACTGGGCGCGGCTCCTGCTCACCGGCGAGTACCGCGAGATGCACCTGATCTCCGCTGCCGAGGCCTACCTGGTGCTCAAGCCGCTGGTCTCCGACGCCGAGCACGTCGAGGTCGTCAACCACAAGCGGCTCTCCCGGCTGGACGTGCTCCGCGCGCCGGTGCGACCGGCGAACGTGCGGCCGCAGACCCTCGTCGTCGCGTTCTCCCGCAAGGCCGTCTACGCCGTCGCCGCGGAGCTCGACCAGCACCGGCCCGGCAAGGTGGGCGTCCTCTACGGCGCGCTCCCGCCGGCCACCCGGCGCGAGGTCATCGAGCGGTTCACCAGCGGCGAGCTCGACGTGCTCGTCACCACCGACGTCATCGGCCACGGCATCAACGTGCCGGCCACGACCGTGCTGTTCGCCGAGACGACCAAGTTCGACGGCCAGGAGATGCGGCCGCTGCGCACCTGGGAGGCCGCCCAGATCGCCGGGCGGGCCGGGCGCTACGGCCTGACCGGCCACGGCGCCGTCGGCATCCTCATCGGGGTGAGCGGGCTCAAGCCGATCGCCTCGCTGGTCGGCGCCGGAGCCGCCGTGGCCCGCGGCGACGAGATGAGCGACCTGCCCAAGCGCGCGCCCCGGCTGCGGCCCGAGCTCGAGGACCTCGGCGCCTTCGAGGCGGTCGACCTCCCGGAGGCACTGACCCGGTGGATGGCCTGGGCGCGGGCGGCGACCCGCGACGAGGCGATGACCGCCGACGACGTCACCAGCCTCGTCCTGCGGGTACACGCCCTGCTGCCGCTCCTGCGCGGTCCGCTGGGCGCGGCCGGCGACCTGACCACCGTGTGGCGGCTGGTCAACCTCGCCATCGACTACAACCCGCCGCGCCGCACCCGCTGGCTGGTGCTCGCCAAGGCGGCGCTGCAGCACGCCGTGGGGCTGCCTGTCCCGCCCGAGACCGTGCTGCCGGACGTCCCCCGCGGCGGCACCGTCGAGGAGTACGAGCAGGCCGCCGCGGCTGCCCGGGACGCCCAGACCCTGCTCCGCCAGTTCCCCGGCGTCGCCGGCCTGGACAGCGAGGACGCCGCGTGGGTCGAGGAGGAGTGCGCCGAGATGATCACCGAGCTGCTCCCCGACGCCATCGCGCTGGGCCGGTCCGGGAAGTGCGTGGAGTGCGGCAGCGCGATCGCGCCGTGGTTCACCACCTGCCGGCCCTGCAGCGCCCCCGCGGGTCGCGGCGGCGGCGAGCGGGACCGCCGGCCGAGCCCGGGCGGCCGCCGGACCGCCGGTCGCGCGGCCGGCCGCACGCTCGGCGGGCGGCAGGGCGGTCCCCGGGGCAGGTCTCGCCGGAGCTGATCAGCCGGGCCGCCCGTCCCCCTCCCCCGCCGGCTGCTCCGCCCCGGGGCCCTCGGGGAACCACAGCACCCGCTGCGGGAAGGGGATGGAGATCCCGGCCGCGTCCAGCGCCGCCTTCAGCGAGATGGCGACGGCGCTGCGCACCCGCCAGCGGCTCGCGATGTCGGCCGGGTGCCAGTAGCGCACGGCGACGTTGATCGAGGAGTCCGCGAACTCCTCCACCCAGACCTCGGGCGGCGGGCTGGCCTGCACCTCGTCGGTGTCGCGGCACGCCCGCAGCAGCACCTGCCGGGCCCGCTCCAGGTCGGCGTCGTAGGGCAGCCCCACGGTGAGCGAGGTGCGGCTCACCGGCGTCTGGGTGTAGTTGATGATCGGGTTCTTCAGCACCTCGGCGTTGGGCAGGTACACGACCAGCCCGTCGTAGGTGCGCAGGACCGTCGTCCGCAGGTTGACGTCGTCGACCACGCCCTCGTGGTCACCGCTGCCGATCTGGTCGCCCACGCGGAAGGGGTGCCGGACCTGGAGGAGCACCCCGGCGATGAAGTTCTGCAGGATGTCCTGGGCGGCGAAGGCGATCGCGATACCGCCCACGCCCAGCGCCCCCAGCAGCGGTCCGATCTGCACGCCGATGAGGCCCAGCGCGTAGACGGCCCCCGCCGCGGCGATCAGGACGCTCGCGAACCGGCCGACCACGCGGCCGATGTGACGATCGCCCTCGCGGTCGATCGCGCGGACCAGCACCCGGCGGACGACGGCGGCCAGGGCGATGCCGAGGACCAGCGCCAGCAGGGCCGCGGTGGCCTCCTGCCACGTGATCGCGTCCGTGACGAGCTCGTCCTCGGCCGCCAGGAGTGGGATCAGGGCATGCTGTCCGGCCACCCCCGGAGGCTAGGCAGCGCCCGCGTATCCCGCTGCGCGACACGGGTCGGCGACGGCGACAGGACACAACTGGCCAAACGGACGAGACGGTTTCGTACGGATTCTGCCAGTGCCGACGCGACACCTCCTCCGTAACGTCACAGGTAGCAAGCAGGCCGTACCGGTCCGTCACCGCGCCTGCCACCGGCCACCGTTCGAGGAGCTTCCCCCGTGTCTTCCTTCTCCCGCCCCGTCCTCACCCTGGTTCCCGGCTCCGCCACCGAGCACCTCGCGCCGATCGACGACGCCCCGGCCTGGCCGGTCCTGCCGGCGGCCGACGACGCGTGGCGGCTCGACGCGCTCTGCGCCGAGACCGACCCGGAGGCGTTCTTCCCCGAGAAGGGCGGGTCGACGCGGGACGCCAAGCGCGTCTGCACCGGCTGCCCGGTGCGGGCCGAGTGCCTGGAGTTCGCGCTCGCCAACGACGAGCGGTTCGGCATCTGGGGCGGCCTCTCCGAGCGGGAGCGCCGCCGGGTGCGCCTGCAGCGCCGCGACACCATCAGCGCCTGATCGTCCCCGGCCGCCCGCCGGTGATCCTCGTACCCTCGGAGGGGTGACCTCCGCGCCGGTACGCACCGTTGCCCTGGACGACCGCTTCGCACGGGACTTCCCGGAACTGGCGGTCCCCTGGCGGGCCGAGGAGGCTCCCGACCCGCGGCTGCTGGTGCTCAACGAGCCGCTCGCCGCGGAGCTGGGTCTGGACGCCGCATCGCTGCGCAGCGCCGAGGGCGTGCGCCTGCTGGTCGGCAACCTGGTCCCCGACGGCGCCACGCCGGTGGCGCAGGGCTACGCCGGGCACCAGTTCGGCGGGTTCACCCCCCGCCTGGGCGACGGACGCGCACTCCTGCTCGGTGAGCTCACCGGCCCCGACGGAGCGCTGCGCGACCTGCACCTGAAGGGCTCCGGCCGCACGCCGTTCGCCCGCGGCGGCGACGGCCTGGCCGCGGTGGGCCCGATGCTGCGCGAGTACGTGGTCAGCGAGGCGATGCACGCCCTCGGCATCCCGACGACGCGCGCCCTGGCCGTGGTGGCGACGGGCCGCCCGGTGCGCCGCGAGACCCTGCTGCCCGGCGCCGTGCTCGCCCGCGTCGCGAGCAGCCACCTGCGGGTGGGCAGCTTCCAGTACGCCACCGTCCTGGGCGACGTCGAGCTGCTGCGCCGCCTCGCCGACCACGCCATCGACCGTCACCACCCCGACGCAGCCGGCGCCGAGCACCCGCACCTCGCCCTGTTCGACGCGGTGGTCGCCGCCCAGGCCGAGCTGGTCGCCCAGTGGATGCTGGTCGGCTTCGTGCACGGCGTGATGAACACCGACAACACGACCATCTCGGGCGAGACCATCGACTACGGCCCGTGCGCCTTCCTCGACGCCTACGACCCGGCCACCGTCTACAGCTCCATCGACCACAGCGGGCGCTACGCCTACGGCAACCAGCCCGCGGCCGCCCAGTGGAACCTGGCCCGGCTGGCCGAGGCGCTGCTGCCGCTGCTGTCCGACGACCAGGACCGGGCCGTCGCCCTCGCCGTCGAGTCGCTGGGCCGCTTCGCCCCGCTGTACCAGACCGCCTGGACCGCCGGGATGCGCGCCAAGCTGGGCCTGCCCGACGACGTCGAGGACACCGTCGTGCGGCCGTTGGCCGAGGAGCTGCTGGCCTTGCTCGCCCGGGACCACGTCGACCTCACGGCGTTCTTCCGCGGGCTGGGGTCGGCGGCGCGGGGGGACGTCGAGCGCGTCCGGCTGCTGTTCCTCGACCTCGCCGGCATCGACGACTGGCTGGGGCGCTGGCGGGCGCTCGCCCCCGACGCCGCGGCCATGGACGGCGTCAACCCGGCGTACATCCCGCGCAACCACCTCGTCGAGGAGGCCCTGGACGCGGCGACCGACGGCGACCTGGCGCCGCTGGAGCGGCTCCTGTCCGTGGTGACCGCCCCCTTCGACGAGCGGCCGGGGCTGGAGCGCTACGCGGAGCCCGCCCCGCAGGACTTCGGCGCCTACCGCACCTTCTGCGGGACCTGAGCACGGGACCGGAACCGCCGGCCCCGTCGCGACGGGTTCACCCCGGCCGCGCCGGGTAGTCGCGATCCGTGCCACGAGAGATGGACCCCCGGGACCCGGACACCCTGTACGCCGAGGGGCCGGTGGCCCCCGAGCCCCCCGACGACGACGTCCCCGACACCTCTCCCCTGCCCGACTCCGGCGGCACCGGTCCCGGGCCGGACGACCTCGACCGGCTGCTCTGACGGCCGGCCGACCGGCCGGTGCCGGTGCCGGTCAGTCAGATCCGGGCGGCGGGCGCCACCTCGTCGCCGGCCGGCTCCGTCGCCGTGGCGGGGGCGTCGTCGTCCTCGTCCTCCGGGGCGGCGGTCTGCTCACCGGCGTCCCCGTCGTCCTCCGGCGGGGTGGTGGACCCGGTGTCCCCGTCGTCCTCCGGCGGGGTGCTGGGCTCGGTGTCCCCGTCGTCCTCCGGCGGGGTGCTGGGCTCGGCGTCCCCGTCGTCCTCCGGCGGGGTGCTGGGCTCGGCGTCCCCGTCGTCCTCCGGCGGGGTGCTGGGCTCGGCGTCCCCGTCGTCCTCCGGCGGGGTGATCGGCTCGGTCGTGCCCCCGTCACCGTCGGGCGGGCTGCTCGGCCCGGCGATGACCTCCCCGTCCTGCGGCGGGGTGCTCGGGCCGGCGGCATCCCCGGCGGGGGGCGTCGTGGGCGTGCCCGTCGCCGGATCCGCGCCCTCCTCCGCCGGGCCGCGGGTCGACGCGCCGCTCGGCACCGGCTCCTCGGCGACCGGCACCTCCGGGGCAGGTGCCACGGGCTGGGGGCGTCCCACCGGGATGGCACCCCCACCGGTCGACGGCGCCACCTCCGGAACCGTCACACCCGGCCGGACAGCGACACCGAGACGCACCTCGTCGCCGGGGAGCAGCATGCCGGCGGCCGGCTCGAGGCGGGTCACCGTGCCCGGGGCCTGCTCCGCGGTCACGTCCTCCTCCTGCCGCACCGTCAGCCCGAGCGCGCCGAGTTCAGCGGCCACCTCGGCGGCCGGGCGGCCGAGGTACTCCGCCGGCGCCAGCACGACGCCCGCGGCTGCCGAGGGGGTCGAGACGGCGCCGGCGGACCGGCCGGCGCCCGCGTCCCCACCGGGATCCGGGATGATCCACAGGGCGCCGCCCCCGAGCAGGAGGAACGCCGCCAGCGGCGTCGCGACGGCCAGGGCCGGACGGCGGCCGGCCCTCCCGGGCGCCGCCCGGGTGCCCCGGGACGGGGGGCGCGCCGCCCGCACCGGGCGCGTGACCAGCGGCCGGCGACCCGGTGCGGTCCCCGCCGGTCGGTGGATCGCCTCCTCGATGGCCGACAGGAAGGCGCCGCCGTCCCGCGGCCGCTGCGCCGGGTCCTTGACCAGGGCGGCGTCGATCAGGGCGCGCACGCCGGGCGGCAGCTCGGCGGGAAGGGGCTCGGGGTGCTCCTGCACCTGCTTGAGCGCGACCGTGACCGGGTTGTCGCCGTCGAAGGCGGCCTGGCCGGCCAGCGACTCGTAGCCGACCAGACCGAGGGCGTAGACGTCGCTCGCCGGGCTGACGTGCTCGCCCCGGGCCTGTTCGGGCGACATGTACTGGGCGGTGCCGACCACCTGCCCGGTGCCCGTGATCGGCGCGCTCCCCGCCGACCACGAGATCCCGAAATCGGTCAGCTTCACCGTGCCGTCCCGGCCGAGCAGGATGTTGGCCGGCTTGACGTCACGGTGGACCACGCCGGCCCGATGGGCCTCGGCCAGCCCGGCCGCCGCCTGCCGCAGCAGCGAGAGCGCGGCGGCGGTGTCCAGCGATCCCACCTCGGCCAGCCGGGCCGACAGCGGAGGCCCCTCCACGAGCTCCATCACCAGGTAGGCCAGCCGCTCGCCGGTGTCCTCGGCGGTCGTCTCCCCGTAGTCGAGGACCGCGGCGATGTTGGGGTGGCTCAACGCCGCCGCGTGCCGGGCCTCGGAGCGGAAGCGCGCCACGAACTCCGGGTCGTCGGCGTACTCGCTGCGCAGCACCTTGACCGCCACGGACCGGTGGAGCTGCAGGTCGCGCGCCCGCCAGACCTCACCCATCCCGCCGACGGCGATGAGCTGCTGCAGCTGGTAGCGGCCGTCCAGGCACCGTCGGCTGGTTCCGGCCGTGGTCACTCCCGAGTCCCCTCGTGTCGGTGCCGAGAGGGCGCCTCCGCGCTCCCCCGTACTCGTACGTCCTGCAGGTGTGCCCGCCCGGAGGGGGTCTGAACCCCGGCGGAGCCGACGAGGTGGAACCCGGCCGGCCCCACGCGCCGCCGCGGTGCCGGCCGCGGATCCGCCTGCGGGCTCTCGTACCGTGCGTGCCGGCCGGCCGCAGCGGCCCGCCGCACCGATCGACAGGAGCACCCATGAACACCGGCGTCGTCCTCATCACCGGCGCGAGTTCCGGCCTGGGCGAGGAGATGGCCCGGCAGTTCGCCGCCCGCGGCCACGACCTGGCGCTCTGCGCCCGGCGCACCGATCGGCTGGACGCCCTCGCAGCGGAGATCCGCCCGGCCACCGGCCGGCGGGTGGAGACCGCGGCGCTCGACGTCACCGACGCCCAGGCCGTGCCCACGGTCTTCACCGCGTTCGCCGCGGCGTTCGGCTCGATCGACCGGGTGGTCGTGAACGCCGGCCTCGGCAAGGGCGCGCCCCTGGGCACCGGCCGGGCCGAGGCCAACCGCGAGACGGCGATGACGAACTTCGTCGGCGCGCTGGCGCAGACCGAGGCGGCGCTGGAGATCTTCCGCCGCCAGGGCCGCGGGCACCTCGTGCTGATCTCCTCGATGTCGGCGCTGCGCGGCATGCGCCGGTCGATGACCACCTACGCCGCCACCAAGGCCGGGGTCGCGTCCCTCGCCGAGGGGCTGCGGGCCGAGCGGATCCCCGGCCTGGACGTGTCGGTGATCTACCCCGGCTACATCCGGTCGGAGATGAACCAGCACGTGCAGCAGCGAACCCGGTTCATGGTGGACACCCCGACGGGCGTCCGCGCCATGGTGGCCGCCATCGAGGCCCGGCGGGCCACGGCCTACGTCCCCGCGTGGCCGTGGGTGCCCATCGGGCTGGCCATGCGGGTGCTGCCGCTGTCCGTGGTCCGCCGGCTCACCTAGGCACGGCCGCGGGGCGGTGGGGTCAGTTGTAGTTCACGTGCACGTGGTCGAAGTGGTTGGCCGTCGCGCTGCCCCGGTTCTCCATCGCCTGCCACGAGCCGCCCGGGGACGAGAGCATCCGCTGCTGCCAGATCAGGTAGTCCACGCCCAGCTCGGCCCAGTGGGCGCGGTGGTAGGCGACGATCGCGTCCCCGAGGGCGGCGTCGGACATCACCATGTAGTCCAGCGCCAGGCCCGAGGGGTGCCCGCCCGGGTCGGCGGCGCTGGCCCGGGTGCCGCCGAGGGTGATCCCCGCGGCGCCGGGCACGTTGCTGACCACCGCGTCGGCCGCGGCCTGGGTCTGCGGCTTCACGCTGCCCGCGGTGTTGGAGATGCGGGCGACCGCCGTGGCCGCCACCGAGGCGGCGGTGGTGGCGGCGGCCCGGGCCTCCTGTGTGGGCGTCGCCGCGGCGGGGGCCGCGGCCGCCCGCTCGGCGGCTGCGGCCTCCTCCGCTGCCTTCTCCTCGGCAGCCTTCGCCTCGGCCTCGGCGCGGGCGGTGGCCTCCGCCTCGGCCTTCTGCCGGTCGAGCTCGGCCTGGTCGGCCGCGGCCTGGGCCTGCTGGGCCGCGACCTGCTCGGCCTCGCGGCTGCTGCGGCTGGCCGCCAGGTCCTGCAGCGGGGCGAGGTCCTCGGCGACGTCGACCGGGCCGGAGCGGGAGGTGAGCCCGAGCTCCTGGGCGACGCTCACCGACTGCGAGGTGCCGGCCTCGGCCTGGGCGCCCGGGTCCACGCCGACGAGGGTGTTGACCAGGAGGGCACCGGCGGCGGCGACCCCGAGGTAGAACGCCGGACGGCGGAGGCCCGAGGGCGGGCGACGGCGGAGGGCGAGCGGGCCACGACGGCCCGAGGTGGTGGTGCGGGGATCCATGGGTTCGGGGTGCTCCGTTGGTGCGGCGGGGTCGGCCGGGCGAGGCGGACCGCGAGGGATGCGGGCTGCGGACCGGCGCCGGGTCGCGGGGCCACCGGGCACCGGCGGCTCGGCCGGCGGTCATCGCTGGTGGGGGCGACCGGCGGGACGCCGGGTGCGCGTGCGGTCAGGTCCGGGGACGCACCGGGGGGCGGCGGTGCCGGCGGGCGCGGGGTGGTGCGGCGGTGCAGGGGCGCGCCATGCGGCGGCTCTCCGTTTCTTCCGTCGTGCCGCCTACCGGGTTAGCTGACGGATTCGGACGGGAAGCAGCCCTACCCGCACCGGGACGTGCCCGGTGCGCGATTCACCCCAGAACTTCGGTGGGTCCCCGGCTCGCCCGCAGCTCGAAGGCGGCGGGCGACTCGGCGGCGCCCGGCAGACCCTCCCCGGATGGGGAGAGAACGATCGGCCGGGCTCCGCCACGGTAACCGTCGTTATGCAGTCGTGACAATGCGGGAGCGGTCACTTCCGCAGATCGTGACGCGTGTCGCGCCACCGTGCCGGCCCCGTCGGTGGTGTACGGCAGTCCGTTCAGCCGGCGTCGGCCCAGGACCGGACGACGGCGACGTCCAGCGGGAAGTCCACCGGGAAGGCGCCGAACAGCAGCCGCCCGGCCGTGGTGGCCGCGGCGCGCACCGCCTCGACCACGTCGTCGGCCAGGTGCTCGGGGGTGTGCACGACCACCTCGTCGTGGAGGAAGAACGCGAGGTGCGCCCGGGTCCCCAGCGGCCCGTCGCCGCCCAGCCGCCAGAGCCGGTTGCGGAGGTCGGCCAGCCAGCACAGCGCCCACTCCGCTCCGGTGCCCTGGACGACGAAGTTGCGGGTGAACCGACCCCAGGCGCGGCGGGCGCGGTCGCGGTCCTCCCGGGAACCGGCCTGCTCCGCGGCCTCGCCGAGCCCGTCCGCCCGCTGCGCCCACGCGCCGCTGGGCGACGGCGACCCCCGGCCCAGCAGCGTGTGCACCACCTCGCCGCGTTCGCCGGCCCGGGCGGACTCCTCGACCAGGCCGATGGCGCGCGGGTAGCGGCGGGCGAGCCGGGGCATCATGCGACCGCTCTCCCCGCGGGTGCCGCCGTACATGGCCCCGAGGATGCCCAGCTTGGCCTCCGCCCGGGTCGCCACCGCGCCACCGGCGACCATGCCCGCGTAGAGGTCCGAGGCCCGCGCCGCCTCGGCCATCGCGGTGTCCGCGCTCATCCCGGCGAGCACCCGGGGCTCCAGCTGGGCCACGTCGGCGACGACGAATCGCCAGCCGTCGTCCGCGACCGCCGCCGGGCGGATCAGCGTGGGCACCGAGAGTGCACCCCCGCCGTTGGACGCCCACCGACCCGTGACCACCCCACCCGGCAGGAAGGCCGAGCGGAACCGCCCTCCCTGCACCCAGGCCTCCAGCCAGCTCCAGCCGTTGGCCGTGAGCAGCCGCATCAGCTTCTTGTACTCGAGCAGCGAGGGGACGCACGGGTGCTCGAGCTGCTCGAGGGTCCACGAGCGGGTGTCGGCCACCGGGAGGCCGGCCTGCTGGAGTGCCCGCAGCAGCTCGGCCGGCGAATCGGGGTTGAGCGACGGGGTCCCCAGCGCCGCGCGGATCTCGCCCAGCAGCCGCTCGAGCACCGCGGGGCGCCCACCGGTTCCCGGGCGCGGGCCGAGCAGGTCGGTGAGCAGGCGCTCGTGCACGTCCGCCCGCCACGGCAGGCCGGTGTGCGTCATCTCGGCGGCCACCAGGGCGCCGGCGGACTCCGCCGCGAGCAGCAGCGCGAGCCGGTCGCCGTGCGGTGAGGCGGCCAGGGCCGCCTGCTGGCGCCGCTGCTCGGCCAGGGGGTCGAGCCGGTCCGCCGGGTCGGCCAGCGGGAAGAGGGCGGACTCCGCCGGCTGGCCGGGCTGCAGCACGTCCCACCCAGGGGTGTCGTCCCCGGCGAGCAGCTCCTGGGCCGCGAACGGGGACCGCCGCAGGATCGCGTGGCCGAGCCGCAGGTCGGTGCAGCGCTCGACGCGGACTCCCGCCGCCAGCAGCGCGGGGTACCAGCGGGTGGTGTCGTCCCACACCCAGCGGACGGGTGCGGCAGCGGCCTCCCGCTGTGCCACGACGGCGGGCAGCCCCCCGGCCGCGACGCGGGTGACCGACCCCGTCGACCCGTCGTCGACGAGCTCCGTCATCTCCACCGCGGACTCGCGGCGCCGGAGCAGGATCCGCTGCACGCCCGCAGTGTCGCCGACGGAGCCGACCGATCCGCCGGACGGCCCCGACGCATGTCCCCGGTGCGGGATCGCGCGAGGACGGCGGCCGGCGCGACGCGACGCGACGATGGAGCAGGGGGTGCTCGTCGCGACAGGCCGCCATCACGACGGACCCACGACGTCGAGCAAGGTCAGCGCCCGGCGTCCACCCCCGCCGCCTGCAGGTAGCGGCCGAGGGCGGCGCTGTTGTCCTGCAAACAGGTGATCCGCGCGTCGATCTCGCGTCGAGTGGCCACGAGGGTCGCGATGAGGTCGGGGCAGGGCTCCAGCTCGGGCCGCTCGCCCCGGGCGCATGGCAGGACGTCGCGGATGACCTCGGTGGACAGACCCGCAGCCAGCAGCCCCTGGATCTGGCTGACCGTCAGCGGCGCGTCGCCGGGGAACTCCCGATAGCCGTTGGCCGCGCGCGCCGGGGTCAGCAGCCCCTGCTCCTCGTAGTAGCGCAGGGCTCGCGGACTGACGCCCGTCCGCCGAGCCAGCTCACCGATCCGCACGGCGCTCTTCCCTCCGCCCTTGACCTTCACGTCGACGTCAGACTTTACGGTCGCCGCCATGTCCACCGATCAGCGATCCCTGCGCCTGCCCCGCGCGGCCACTCCGGCCCTGCCCGCTGTCGTCACCGGCACGGGACCGGCCCTCCTGCTCCTGCACGGCGCCGGCGGCAGCCCGCAGGACAACTACCCGTTCCTGGACGACCTGGCTTCCGACCACACCGTCGTAGCGCCCTACCTGCCCGGCACCGCCCCCGCTCCACTGCCCGATGGACCACTGGACGTCGACCTGCTCGCCGACCAGGTCGTCGCCACCGCGGACGCCGCGGGGGTGGACACCTTCGCCCTGTCGGGCTACTCGCTCGGCAGCGCCCTCGCGATCCGCGTGGCCGCCCGACACCCGGAGCGGGTCACCGCGCTGGTTCTGACCGCCGGCTTCGCTGCCGCCCGCCCGTCGCTCGCGGCGACCAGCCGGCTGTGGCAGCGGCTGCTCGAGCAGGACCCCGTCGGCGCCGGCTGGTTCGTCGCGGCCCTGTTCCCCGGGGATGCCGCGCTCCACGCCCTCGGCCGGGACGCCACCGCCCAGCTGGCCCGGGACGTCACCGCGCACCTACCGGCCGGCGCACGCGCGCAGGTCGAGCTGGTCGATCGCGTCGACGTCACCGCCGACCTGCCCCGGTTGGCCGCACGCCGTCTTCCGGTCACGCTCGTCGTCCCCACGCGCGACCGGCTGGTCGACCCCGCACATTCCGCAGACCTCCAGGCCGCCCTGCCGCACGCGGTCCGACACGAGCTGACCACGGGTCACGACGTCGCCGGCGATGCCCCGATCGCCTGGCTGCAGATCCTTCGAGCCGCGGGCACGACGCCCTGATCCCCCGCGGCGCCCTCGAACCGACCACCGCCCCCGCCGACCCGCCCGTCCGGGAGGCGCCTAGCCGAGCAGCCGGCGTAGACAGCGGACGGGCGTGGCGAGGACGGCCCGGGCGACGTGCACGCCCAGCCGCAGCAGGTCGGTGTAGTCGGGCGGACGGACGGTGGCACCCGCCCCTGGCCGGCCGGGAGACGGCCCGTCGTCCGTCGCCGCCCGGGCCGCGGCGACCGGCGGGGCCGGCGCCGGCGTCTCGGTGAGGAGCAGGTCGACCGCCGACCGGCGTCGTGGGGCCCGGAGCGAGTCGAACGACGGGATGGCCGGCGCCACCGGACCGTCCTCCTCGGACGGCTCGTCATCGGTCGGCTGCCCACCGGCGGGCCCGCCCACCGCCGCGCCGGCGCCCGGCAGCTGGGCCGGCGGCTCGGGGACGACGGCGCGGATCGCCGCGACCAGGCCCGGTCCGAGGCCGGCGACGTCGCTGAGCTCCCGCCGGGTGAGCGCGGCGAGCGCCTCGACGTCGGTGATCCCCGCCCGGGTCAGCGCGCTGACCGCGCGCGTCGGCAGACCCAGGTCACGGATCGTCCCGGCGGGCTGTCCCGGTGAGCTGGTCGGCATGTCGGCCAACCCTAGCGATGCCGGCCCGCGGTCGCGCCGGCGGCGGCAGCCCGGTCAGACCTCGGTCACCTCGTAGGTGTGCCCCGCCGCGCGCAGCCGCTCCACGAGGACCTCCCCCAGCGCCGTCGCCGGCGTCAGCGAACCGGCCCGGTCGGGCAGCCGCTCCCCGTCGAGGGCGAGCGCCAGCGCGGCCTCCCCGAGCATGACGGCGGTGGCGGCGTACCCCGGGTCGCCGCTGCCCGCGGCGGTGGCGCGGTAGCGGCGGCCGCTCTCGGTCGTGGCGTCGACCACCATCCGGAACCAGCCCTTCCGCCGCACGGCCTCGCTCGGGCCGGTGCCCGGCGCGGGGAGCACCCGGTCCAGCACCGCACGGGTGGGCGCCAGGCTCATGGCGGACACGGTGGCGACCAGCCCGGCGGAGACACCGGCCGCGGCGACGGCGCCGAGCGGCCCGCGCCCCACCCCCATGACCTCGCCGTAGCGCATGTCGCGCCCGTACGCCCAGCCCTGCAGCGCGTTGCTCCGCCGCACGATGCGGGTGTTGAACGGCGCCATGACGAAGGCGGCCGTCCAGCGCCCGTCGTCGGTCCGGCGTGGCAGCGCACCGTCGAGGGGCTGCGGGGTGTCGGGCTCGGCAGCCCGGTCGGGGCTCAGGCCGAACGGGTCGCCGACGACGCGACGCAGCGACGGGTTCTCCTGCATCGCCTCCACCTGGGCGCGCATCGAGTCGATCGTGCCGCCGCTGAGCCCGCCCCGGGCCGTGGCCACCAGCTGGACGTCGCGCAGCCCTCCCGCACCGTCGGCCGCGGCCCGCCGGCCCAGCAGAAGGGCGCTGAGGTCGGAGGGGATGGAGTCGTAGCCGCAGGCGTGGACGAGGCGGGCGCCGGTCTCCCTGGCGACGGCGTCGCAGCGCTCGATGGCGTCACGGACGAACAGGATCTCCCCGGTCAGGTCGGCGTAGTGCGTGCCGGCCCGGGCGCAGGCCTCCACCACCGGCAGCCCGTAGCGGGCGTAGGGGCCGACCGTGGTGACCAGCACGCGGGTGCTGCCGGCGAGCGCGGTCAGCGACGTGGGATCGGTCGAGTCGGCCCCGACCAGCGCCCAGTCGCGGCCGGCGGCCGGCAGGGCGTCGCGGACCTCCTCGAGCCGCCGCCGGGAGCGCCCGGCCAGCGCGATGCGGGTTCCCTCCGGGGCGTGCTCGGCCAGGTAGGCCGCGAGCAGCCGCCCGACGAAGCCGGTGGCCCCGTAGACGACGAGGTCGTAGGTCCGTGCGTCTTCAGCCATGCGGCCATCCTGACCCGCCCGGGGAGCGCGGGCAGCCCGCGCTCACCCCGGGCGCCACCTCACGGCGAGGTCACGGAACGGCACACGGGTCACTCCGACCTCCCCCGTGCGCAAGGAACTGCGGGGAGGTGCCGATGGAGGTCGCATGGCAGTGCGGCTCGCAACGGTGCGGACCGCGACCCGGCAGCAGGTCGCGGCCCAGACGTCGACGTCCCCGTGGTGGCGGTCGGCGGTGGTCTACCAGGTCTACCTGCGCTCGTTCGCCGACGGCAACGGCGACGGCATCGGCGACCTGGCCGGCCTCCGCTCCCGGCTGCCGTACCTGGCGTGGCTGGGGGTCGACGCGGTCTGGATCAACCCGCACTACCCCTCCGGTGGTGCCGACGGCGGCTACGACATCGTCGACTACCGCGCCGTCGACCCCGAGTACGGCGACGTCGCGGACCTGGAGGCGCTCGTCGGCGAGGCCCGCGCTCTCGGCCTGCGGGTCGTGCTCGACGTCGTCCCCAACCACACCTCCGACCGGCATCCCTGGTTCCAGGCCGCGCTGGCCGACCCGGACTGCCCCGAGGCGTCGCGGTACCACTTCGCGCCCGCGTCGGAGGAGCCGCCGAACAACTGGCGCTCGCTCTTCGGCGGCCCGGCGTGGTCGCGCACCCCGGACGGCCGGTGGTACCTGCACCTGTTCGCCCCCGAGCAGCCCGACCTCAACTGGCGCGACCCCGCCGTCGCCGCCGACTTCGAGCGGACGCTGCGCTTCTGGCTCGACCGCGGCGTCAGCGGCTTCCGCGTCGACGTCGCCTACGGCCTGTTCAAGGACGCCGGCCTGCGGGACAACCCGGGCGCCTACTCCCCCACCCTGTTCGGGCACGGCCCCGAGCAGGCGATGACCTGGAACCAGCCCGAGGTGCACGACGTCTGGCGCCGCTGGCGGTCGATCTGCGACGAGTACCCGGAGACGATGCTCGTCGGCGAGGTCTGCCTGGCCGATCCGCACGAGGTGGCCCTCTACTCGCGGCCCGACGAGATGCACCAGTCCTTCAGCTTCCGCCTGCTGAAGTCCCCGTGGTCGACGGAGGCCTTCGCCGACGGCGTGCGGAGCGCGCTGGACGCGTTCGGGCAGGTCGGCGCACCCGTTTCCTGGGTGCTCGGCAACCACGACAAGGACCGGCAGGTCACCCGGTTCGGTGGTGGTGCCGTGGGCACCGCCCGTGCCCGCGCCGCCGCGCTGCTCATGCTGGCCCTGCCAGGCTCCGCCTACGTCTACGCCGGCGACGAGCTGGGCCTGCCGCAGGCCGACGTCCCCGACGAGGCCAAGCGCGACCCGATCTTCTTCCGCAGCGGCGGCGCCCGCAGCGGACGGGACGGCTGCCGCGTGCCCATGCCGTGGAACCCCTCGCCCGGCGTGGGCTTCTCCGCCGGGACGGCGGCCGAGCCCTGGCTGCCGATCCCCGACGAGTGGAGCCGGTACGCGGTGTCCCGCCAGGCGCGGGACGGCGGGTCGATGCTGACCCTCTACCGCCGCGCCCTGGCGCTGCGCGAGGCCCACCCGGCCCTCGGCTCGGGCGAGGCCACGGTCAGCACCCGGGGCGACGTCCTCACCGTCCGGTGCGCGGCCGCCGACGGCAGCGTCGTCCGGTGCGTGGTCAACATGGGCACCGGGACGACGCTCGTGCGCACGCGCGGCACCGTGCTGCTGGCGTCGAACACCAGCGTGCGGCGGTCACCGGGCACCGTGGCGCTGCCCCCGCACACGGCGATCTGGCTCGCCGAGAGCTGAGCTCCTCCCAACGGGGTATGTCCGCGCCCCGGGGTTGGAGCCGTCGCGGCGACGGGCCGATGGAGGTCCGGTGACCAGCGTGGCGGAGAGATCCGGTGGGGAAGGCGGCTCCGTCGTCCCCGCACCGGCTGCCGTCGATGCCGGGGCCATTGGGCTGTGGGAGCGGATCGCCGAGCTGGAGGACCGCTCCCGATTCGACGACGACGGCTTGGAGGAGCGGGCCGAGCAGGCTCTCGCCGACGCTCGCGAGGTCGGGACGGCGGAGCTGGAACAGCGCGCCCGGCTGGTCCAGGCCGACCTGGTGCGGCGCCGCGGCAACATCGCCGAGGCAGGCCGGCTGGCCCGGGAGATCCAGCGCTGGGCTGCCGACCGCGGCTTCCGCTGCCTCCTGGCGCGCAGCCACTTCGTGCTGGCCGCGGTGTTCCAGGAGCTGGGCGATCTCTCCCTGGCGCTGGAGAACGCCGTCCGCGCCGTCGAGCTGCTCGACGAGGACGTCCGGCCCCAGCAGCGGATCGACCACCACGCCCGGCTGGCCGACTGCCTGGGGCTCAACGGCGACCTCGCCGCGCGGGAGCGCTACGACCACGTGCTCCAGCTCGCCGACGAGATCGGCGACGTCGACCGGCAGGTGCTGGTGCTCAACAACCGCTCCTACTGCGAGATCCTCTCCGGTCACTTCGAGGAGGCCCTGGTCTGGAGCACGAAGCTGCAGGACCTCGCGGCACGGCACGGCGTCCCCCTCCGAGTCGGTCGGCTGGACACCGTCGGCCGCGCGCTGCTGGAGCTGGACCGGCTGGAGGACGCCGAGGCCGCACTGCTACCCGGTCTGCACCCGGACGTCCTCGACGCCTCGCTGGACGGTGACGCAGGCGCGGACTTCCTGCTGACCCTCGCCGAGGTCCGCCGCCGCCGGGGGCACCTCGACCGGGCCCGGGACAGCCTCGACGAATGCCTGCGCCGCTGCGAGCGGTACGGGCTGACGTCCATCCGCGTGCGCGCCCGCCGGGAGAAGGCCGAACTGCACGCCGCCGCCGGGGACTTCCGGGCCGCGTACGAGGAGCACCGGCAGTACTCCGACGAGCTCGTCGAGCTCCAGTCGGCCGAGCGCGACGCCCGGGCCCGGGCGTTGCAGGCCATGTACGAGACCACCGAGGCCCGCCGGCAGAGCCGGCGGTACCGCGAACTGTCGCTGCGCGACCCGCTCACCGGCCTCTACAACCGCCGCTACGTGGACGACGAGCTGCCGCGCGTGCTGGCCGCGCACCCCGGCGAGGTGACGGTGGCGCTGCTGGACCTCGACCACTTCAAGCAGATCAACGACACGTGTTCGCACGAGGTGGGCGACCGGGTGCTGCGCACCGTGGCGGAACTCCTCCAGGCACACGGCCGTCCGGACTCCGGCCCTGGCGGCGCGTTCGTCGCCCGGCTCGGCGGGGAGGAGTTCCTGCTCGTGCTGACCGGCACGGACCCCGCCACCGCGACGCGGCACCTCGAGGACCTCCGCCGGGCCATCGCGGAGCACCCGTGGGGAGAGCTGACCGGTGGCCTGCCGGTGACCGTCAGCATCGGCACGGCCGGCGGCGGCGCCACCGCGGCGGACGCGCTCGGCCGGGCCGATGCCGCCCTGTACACCGCCAAGCGGCGGGGTCGGGACCGCGTCGTCGCGTCCTAGGTCCCGTCCCGCCGCGCGACGGTCAGACCGGTTCGACGCCGAACACCCCGGCCAGCCGCTCGATCTTGCGCGCGCGGGCGAGCCGGGGCAGGTCGCTCCCGTCGCGGATCACCTGACCGCGGGCGTCGAAGTCGGCGAGGAAGTCCCGCGCCCACGCGACGTCGGAGGGGGCGGGGCTGATGACCTCGTTGATGACCGGCAGCTGCTCCATGTCCAGGCACAGCTTCCCGGTCAGCCCCAGGGAGACGGTGACCGCGGACTGCTCCCGGAGCACCGGGAGGCTGCTGCTGACCGTGGGGCCGTCGATCGGGCCGGGGAGCCCGCCGATGCGGCTGGCCACCACCAGGCGCGAGCGGGGGTAGGCCATGGCCAGGTCGTCGGCGCTCGTGCCGGTGTCACGGCGGTAGTCCCCGCTGCCGAAGGCCAGCCGGAACGCACCGCGGGCGCGGGCGATGTTCACGGCCTCCTCGATGCCGAGCGCGGACTCGACCAGGGCCAGGACCGGCGTCGCGCCGCCGAGGCGGTCGAAGGTCTCGGTCACGTGCTCGGCGGCCTCGGCCTTGGCCAGCATCACGCCCAGCAGCCCCGGCACCCCGGCGAGCGCGGCGACGTCGTCGGCCCAGAACACGGTGGAGTGGTCGTTGATCCGCACCCAGGCGCTGTTGCCCTCCTGGGACAGCCAGGCGATCACCCCGTCGCGGGCCTCGCCCTTGTGCGCCGGATCGACGGCGTCCTCGATGTCCAGCACCACCTGATCGGCTCGCGACGCGTGCGCTCCGTCGAACAGCTCCGTGCGGGCGCCGTTCACCAGCAACCAGGAGCGGGCGTCCTCGGGGCCGACCCTTCTGCTTCTCACCACCGGTCCATCCTCGTACGGATCCGCTCCCGGCACCGCCCGGCGCGCCCGCGCCGATCCGTTCGGATGACCTGACCGGTCCCCGCACGCGGGTGTTCCCCGGTCCCCCTCGGGTACGCCGGGCAGGCACGGACGACCCCGAACGAGAGGAGCAGACGTGACCGAGGGAGACCTGGAGCAGACCGGCACCGGCGACGCCGCCAAGCGCATAGGCCAGGCGCCGACGACCACCGATGTCACCGACCCGGAACGCTCGTCCCGCAACACCGCCGCCGGCTCCGGTTCCGAGCCCGGCGAGGGCCCCGTGCAGCCCGCGGCCGACGAGGGCGTCGACCCCTCGGCGAGCATCGAGCCGCACAACGAGGGCCTGGCCTGAGCCCGCGGCCCGTCGCCGGCTCCCCTCGGGGGCTGGCGACGGGCCGCCGTCAGGCCCCGGCCACCCGGGGGGCGACCTCGGTACCCAGCAGCTCGATGCCGCGCAGCAGGTCCTCGTGCGCCAGCCGCGGGTTCGTCATCTGCAGCGCCACCCGGTCCACGCCCCCCAGCTGCTCGGAGACCCGCCGCAGCTTGGCGGCCACGGTCTCCGGGTCGCCCATGAAGAAGGCACCGTCGGGCCCGCTGGTCGCGTCGAACTGCGCCCGGGTCGGGGGCGCGAAGCCCCGCTCCCGGGAGATCTTCGCGAACATCTCGTGCCAGCCGGGATAGATCGTGTCCGCGGCCGCCTGGGTGCTCTCCGCGACGAACCCGAACACGTGCAGTCCGACCTGCAGCGCCTCGGGCGGGTGCCCGGCGTGCTCACCGGCCCGCCGGTACAGGTCCACCAGCGGGGCGAACTGCCGCGGCTCGCCACCGATGACGGCCACCATCAGCGGCAGCCCGAGCAGCCCCGCCCGGGCGAAGGACTCGGGAGTGCCCCCGACGCCGACCCAGATCGGCAGCGGGTCCTGCAGCGGGCGCGGGTACACCCCCTGACCGGTCAGGGCCGGCCGGTGCTTCCCCGACCAGGTGACGTGCTCGGACGCCCGGATGCGGAGCAGCAGGTCCAGCTTCTCGGCGAACAGCTCGTCGTAGTCGGCGAGGCTCAGCCCGAACAGCGGGAACGCCTCGGTGAACGACCCGCGGCCCACCACGAGGTCGATCCGGCCCCGGGAGATCAGGTCGAGGGTGGCGAACTGCTGGAAGACCCGGACCGGGTCGGCGGCGCTGAGCACCGCGACCGCGCTGCCGAGGCGGATGCGCGAGGTCCGCGCCGCCGCGGCGCCGAGGATCACCGGCGGCGCGGAGTCGTAGTACTCGCTGCGGTGGTGCTCCCCGATGCCGAACGAGTACAGCCCCACCCGGTCGGCGAGCTCGATCTCCTCCAGCAGGTGGGCCATCCGCTCCTCCGGGCCGATCAGCCGTTCGGTGCGCGGATCGGTGACCGCCGCGACGAAGCTGTCGACGCCGACGTGCATGGGCCGTCCTCCTGGGGCTCGGAGCGGGGGGGGGGGGGGGGGGGGGGGGGGGGGGGGGGGGGGGGGGGGGGGGGGCGGGCGCCCCCCCCCCCCCCCCCCCCCCCCCCGACCGGATCGACGGCCTGCAGATGAGCGTGCAGTCCTGCGCCACGCCGTGGACGAAGGCGGGCGGGGGCTGGTCGTGCGGCGGCGCCGTGACCGACTTCTACGCCGGCCCGATCGTCATGGACGAGGCGCTCGCCGGCGCCGCGAGCCTGCGGCCGGGTGGGGTGGACCACCTGCTGACCACGGTCTCGTTCCCGTCGACGGCCGGTGACGAGCTGCGCCGGCAGTCCAGCACCTTCACCTTCACCTTCACCGCGACGCAGCGCGACGGCGCCGCGCGCTGACCCGGCGACCGCGCGGCGGGTACCGGGCCCACGGGGGGCCCGGTCCCCGCCCGCGCGGCTGTCCGCAACCGCCCGTTGCGGACGGTCCCGATCCGGTGCGCGGGCCTGTCGGCGCGCCGCGCGGGACGCCGGATGGCAGAGTGACGCAGGTGAAGACCTGGCTCGACAGCTGGCCGGTGTACCGCCAGCTCACCGGCTCCGACCCGCTGGGCCGTGGCAAGGCCGCGCGCAGCAAGGCCACCGAGGCCACCGTGTCGCGCACCGCCACCGCTGACCGCGTCGTGAAGAGCGTCTGCCCGTACTGCGCCGTCGGCTGCGCGCAGAACGTGTACGTGAAGGACGAGCAGATCGTCCAGATCGAGGGCAACCCCGACTCGCCGGTCAACCGCGGGCGGCTGTGCCCCAAGGGCAGCGCGAGCAAGCAGCTGGTCACCAGCCCGACCCGGGTCACCACGGTCAAGTACCGCCGTCCGTTCGGGACGGAGTGGGAGGACCTCGACCTCGACACGGCGATGGAGATGATCGCCGACCGCGTCCTGGAGGCACGCCGCAAGGGCTGGCAGGACGAGGACGGCGGGAAGCGCGTCAACCGCACCATGGGGATAGCGAGCCTCGGAGGGGCGACCCTCGACAACGAGGAGAACTACCTCATGAAGAAGCTCTACAGCGCCCTCGGCGCCATCCAGATCGAGAACCAGGCGCGCATATAGCACTCCTCCACGGTGCCCGGTCTGGGTGCCTCGTTCGGTCGTGGTGGCGCCACGAACACCCAGCAGGACCTCGCGAACGCCGACTGCATCGTCATCGAGGGCTCCAACATGGCCGAGTGCCACCCGGTGGGCTTCCAGTGGGTGGCCGAGGCCAAGGCGCGCGGCGCGAAGATCGTGCACATCGACCCGCGGTTCACCAGGACCAGTGCGATAGCCGACCTGCACGTGCCGCTGCGGATGGGCAGCGACATCGCCTTCCTCGGCGGCCTGATCAGGTACGTGCTCGACAACGAGCTGTACTTCAAGGAGTACGTCACCGCCTACACGAACGCCGCCGCGCTCATCGGCGAGGAGTTCGTCGACGCGGAGGACCTCGGCGGCCTGTTCTCCGGCTTCGACCCGGAGACGAGCACCTACGACGAGACCAGCTGGCAGTACGAGCTCGAGGAGCCGGCGCAGTCGGGTGCCGACGACCCGGCCGAGGCCGCGGAGCAGGACCGGACCGACGACGACCCGTCGGTCACGAGGGCCGACCGCGCGCAGGCGGCCGGCAGCGGCGGGCCGCCGATCCCGGGCAAGCCCAAGCGCGACGAGACGTTGCAGCACCCGCGCTCGGTGTTCCAGATCCTCAAGCGGCACTACGCCCGCTACACCCCCGAGATGGTGTCCGAGGTCTGCGGCATCGAGCCGGAGGTCTTCGAGCAGGTCGCGCGGTGGGTCACCGAGAACAGCGGCCGCGACCGGACGACGGCGTGGGTGTACTCGGTGGGCTGGACGCAGCACAGCGTCGGCGCGCAGTACATCCGCACCTGCTCGATCCTGCAGCTCCTGCTGGGCAACATCGGCCGCCCCGGCGGCGGGATCATGGCGCTGCGCGGGCACGCCAGCATCCAGGGCTCGACCGACATCCCGACGCTGTACAACATCCTGCCGGGCTACCTCCCGATGCCCCACGCGCTGCAGCACGACGACCTCGACGACTACGTCGCCGACGCCGCCGGCAAGGCGGGCTTCTGGGGCAACAAGCGCGCCTACATGACCAGCCTGCTCAAGGCGTGGTGGGGCGACGCGGCGACGGCGGAGAACGACTTCTGCTTCGACTACCTGCCCAGGATCAACGGCGACCACAGCTCCTACCGCACGATCGCCGACATGATCGAGGGCAAGGTCTCCGGCTACTTCCTGGTCGGGGAGAACCCCGTGGTCGGGCACCCCAACGGCCGGATGAACCGGTTCGGCCTGGCCAACCTCGACTGGCTGGTCGTCCGCGACCTGCAGTTGATCGAGTCGGCGACCTTCTGGCAGCAGGCGCCGGAGATCGAGACGGGGGAGCTGTCCCCCGATTCGATCGGCACCGAGGTCTTCTTCATGCCCGCGGCGACGCACGTGGAGAAGGAAGGCACCTTCACGCAGACCCAGCGGATGCTGCAGTGGCGGGACAAGGCGGTCGAGTCGCCGGACGACGCGCGCAGCGACCTGTGGTTCTACTTCCACCTCGGCCGCATCCTCCGCGAGCGACTGAAGGACTCCACCGACCCGCGCGACCGCCCGCTGCTGGACCTGACCTGGGGCTATCCGGTGCACGGCGAGCGGCTCGAGCCGGACGCCGACGCGGTGCTGCGCGAGATCAACGGCTTCGGCCCCGACGGTCAGCTGCTGAACTCCTACATGCAGATGAAGGACGACGGCTCGACGACCGGCGGCTGCTGGATCTACTGCGGCGTCTACGCCGACGGCGTCAACCAGGCCCGTCGGCGCAGGCCGGCGGCCGAGCAGGGCCCCGCGGCCCCCGAGTGGGGCTGGGCCTGGCCGCTCAACCGCCGTGTCCTCTACAACCGTGCCTCGGCCGATCCCGACGGCAAGCCGTGGAGCGAGCGCAAGAAGTACGTGTGGTGGGACGAGGCGGCCGGCGAGTGGACCGGTCTCGACGTCCCCGACTTCGAGAAGAACAAGCGCCCCGACTACGTGCCGCCCGACGACGCTCGGGCGCAGGACGCGCTGCGCGGCGACGACCCGTTCGTCATGCAGGGCGACGGGAAGGGCTGGCTCTACGCGCCGGCCGGCCTGGTGGACGGGCCGCTGCCGACGCACTACGAGCCGGCGGAGTCGGTCGTCGAGAACGCGCTGTACGAGGTGCAGGCGAACCCGACGATCGAGCGGATCCCGGGTCCGTGGAACCGGGAGAACCCGTCGCGCAGCGACGTCTTCCCGTTCCAGGTGACCACCTACCGGCTCACCGAGCACCACACCGCGGGCGCGATGAGCCGCACGCTCCCCTACCTGGCGGAACTGCAGCCGGAGTTCTTCGTCGAGGTGAGCCCGGAGCTGGCCCGGCTGCGCGGACTGGCCAACGGCGAGTACGCGACGCTGGTCAGCGCCCGGACGGCGATCGAGGCGAAGGTGCTGGTCACCGAGCGGATGCGGCCCATCAAGCTGCGCAACGGCACGGTCGTGCACCAGATCGGCATGCCGTACCACTGGTCCTACAGCGGCATCTCCACCGGGGATTCGGCCAACGACCTGCTCGGCATCGTGCTCGACGCCAACACCCACATCCAGGAGGACAAGGTCAGCACCGCCGACATCGTGCCGGGACGACGCCCGCGCGGCCCGGAGCTGCTCGACTTCGTGGAGAGCTACCGCCGGCGGGCCGGGGTGGAGTCGGGTCGGGTGGGGCTCAACGGCCGCGCCCCGGTGGCCGCCGAGGCCGGGGAAGGGTCCACGCAGTGACCGGCGGGATCGCGATGATCAGGTCAGCTGATCGTTCCGGGTCCTGGCTCAGCGCCGGTCGTGAGCCAGGACCCGCCATGGTGAGCCAGGACGACGTGCGGGAGGGAGTGCGATGACGATCAGCTCGGCCAGCCCGGCCTTCACCGGCCGCGACCCGGAGAACCGGCTGTTCGGCCCGCTGCCCGACGTCACGGCCGAGGCCGGCTACGAGGAGGAGCACCCCAAGCGGGTGGGCTTCTTCACCGACACCTCGGTCTGCATCGGCTGCAAGGCCTGCGAGGTGGCGTGCAAGGAGTGGAACACGCTCCCGATGGACGACTCCGACGGTGTCCGCGACGCCCTGGGCCTGTCCGGCATGTCCTACGACAACACCGGGCAGCTGGGCGCGAACTCCTGGCGGCACGTGGCGTTCATCGAGCAGAGCCGCGCCGTCGACCTGCCGATGCCCACGTTCGGCCGGCCGGGCGACGACCGGCAGGGCAGCGGACCGTCGCCGGCGCTCGCCGGGGACGACGTGAGCCTGGCGAACGCCCAGCAGAGCGTGCTCAACGCCGAGGCGCTGAGCGAGTTCGACCCGCAGACCGGCCAGACCGGCGCGGACAAGCAGATCCGTTGGCTGATGAGTTCCGACGTGTGCAAGCACTGCACGCACGCCGGCTGCCTGGACGTCTGCCCGACGGGGGCGCTGTTCCGCACCGAGTTCGGCACCGTGGTGGTGCAGGGCGACATCTGCAACGGCTGCGGCTACTGCGTTGCGGCCTGCCCGTACGGCGTGATCGACCAGCGCAAGGACGACGGCCGGGTCTTCAAGTGCACGATGTGCTACGACCGCCTGACCGACGGGCTGCAGCCGGCGTGCGCCACGGCGTGCCCGACGCAGTCGATCCAGTTCGGTGACCTCGACGAGCTGCAGGAACGCGCCGACGCACGGCTGGCGACGCTCAAGGCGCAGGGCGTGGAGACCGCCCGGCTCTACGGCCGGGACGAGAACGACGGCGTCGGCGGTGACGGGGCCTTCTTCCTGCTGCTCGACGAGCCGGAGGTCTACGGCCTGCCGCCGGACCCGATCGTGACGACGCGGGACCTGCCGGCGATGTGGAAGGCGGCCGGCAAGGCCGCGGCGATGATGGTCGGGGTCGCCGTCACGGCGATCCTCGGCTCGCGGCGGAGGTGACATGACCGGCGGTATCACCAGCCCGGGCTCGGGGTGGCGCCAGGCCGACCAGGGCCCGGCGGTGCAGCGGACGGGCAAGAAGCGCCGCAAGCGCGGCGGGGGCCGGGGTCGCGGCGAGGTCGCGATGGTCGACGACGTCGAGTTCACCTCGTACTACGGCCGGCAGATCGTGAAGACGCCGGTATGGAAGACGCCGGACGTGCCGCTCTACCTGTTCCTGGGTGGGGCGGCCGGCTCGTCGGCGATCCTCGGCGCGCTGGCCGACGTCACCGACCGCCCGGCGCTGACCCGGGTGTCGCGGTACACCGCGGGCGCCGGGTCGATCCTGTCGGTGGTCTTCCTCATCCACGACCTGGGGCGGCCGGAGCGGTTCCTGCACATGCTGCGGGTGCTCAAGCCGACGTCGCCGCTGTCGGTGGGTACCTACATCCTGGCGCCGTTCAGCGCGGCGGCCGGCGCGACGGCGGCGGTGGAGCTGCTGGGCTGGTTCCCGCGGCTCAAGCGCTTCGGCGGTGCGGTGGCGGCGCTGTTCGGCGGGCCGCTGGCTACCTACACCGGCGTGCTGCTGGCCAACACCGCGGTGCCGTCGTGGCACGCGGCGCACACCCAGCTGCCGTTCGTCTTCGGCGGCTCGGCGATGGCCGCCGGTGGGGGCATCACGATGGTGTTCACGCCGGTGGAGGAGGCGGCGCCGGCGCGGAAGATGGCGATGGCCGGGGCGGCGATCGAGCTCGCCGCGATGCACAAGGTCGAGAACGACCACGGCATCCTCAGCGAGCCGTTCCACGAGGGGCGGCCCGGGAAGCTGATGCGCGCAGCGCAGGCGTGCACCGCGGCCGGCGCCGGGCTGACGGCGGTGGCCGGGCGGAGGCGGTGGGGCGCGGTCGCGTCCGGGACGCTGCTGGCGGCCGGCTCGCTGCTCACCCGGTTCGGCGTCTTCGAGGCCGGCATCGCCAGCACCAAGGACCCGAAGTACGTCGTGATCCCGCAGAAGGAGCGGCTCGCGGCGCGGCAGCAGGAGCACGCCCCGACGACGACGACCTGAGGAGGCTCCACAGGCTCGTCAAGATGTGTCCGTAGCGACGGCGGAGCGAGGGCCAGACCTGGCAGGTTGTGTGCGGCTGGGACGCGTGGTGCACAGGTGATGCCGACAAGGTGTCGCGGCGGCGGCGGAGCTTTATATTCTCCTGCCACCCCTACGGTCCGCGCGTGACTACATCTCCACGGGTCGGACGGCGGGGTGGCCGACCGCGCCTCCTCGTCCGGTTGACCGCGACCGCCGCCGTCGCCTCCAGCGTCCTGCTCGGCGCCCCCCAGCCCGCCCAGGCCCAGTACGACCAGCACGGTCTCGACCAGGTGGTGCTCAACCCGGGTGGTGGGCGGCAGGCCGACGGGCGTGACGGCCTGCGGATCGTGCTGAACAGCAGCGAGCCGGCGAACACCGCGAGCAACTACATGTCGGCGGGGGACGCCAGCGACCAGCTGTGGTTCGCCGACACGGTGCAGTTCTGCTGCGCCGGCGCCGGCCCGCACCTGAACGTCGGCGGCACGCTGTTCGGCGAGAACGCGGCGGCCCCGAACGGTGGCGGGTGGAGCAGCCTGACGCTCGTCGGCTCCTCGGGCACGACTGTGTCCGGGACGACGCTGCCCTCGACCACCGGCGACGCGGCCGCGCACCTGCGCTACACCGCCGAGAAGAACGGCCTGACCTACACGATCGACCGGAAGGTCAGCTACACCTTCCCGAACGACTACTACCGGGACAGCTACACGTTCACGATCCCGGCCGGGAACACCGAGGAGGTGAAGTTCTACAGCGGGGGTGACACCTCGCCCGGCAGCGACGACCAGGGCTACGGCATCGAGCTGACCACGCCGGTGCGCTCGGTCATCTCGCTCAACCCGAGCTCCGGTATCCAGGTGGGGCAGCGCGAGGTGGCGGGGAGCAAGCCGTTCGACGGCGCCACGTCGCAGCGCTACAACCTGCCGTACCCGGTCGCCCAGGCCGGTGGGGACATCGGCTTCGTGGTCACCACGGCGAGCCACGACGCGGGGTTCATGACGCAGTGGAACCTCGGCGCCACCCCGGGCACGCAGACCCACGTGCAGGAGACCTTCGTCAACTTCCAGGGGGCGTCGCTCACCGCCGCGTTCCGGTCGGGCACCGCCGCGGCGGGCACCCCGGTGCTGCTGGACCTCAACGTGATCAACACCAAGCTCAGCGAGGTCACCGGCATCGGCTACACCTTCACCCTGCCGGAGGGGCTGCGGCTGGCCCCGGGCGAGCGGAGCAACGGCTGCGGCGGCACGCTCACCGCGGAGGGCAGCCGGATCACGCTGGCGGGGGCTGCGGTGCCGCTGGCGAGCAACTGCGTCACCTCGGTTCCGGTGGTGGCGACCTACGGCGGCAGCTACTCGATCGGCGCGTCGTCGGTCAGCGGGCTGGCGGTGGCCACCAACGGCGTCGGCACGTCCACGCTCACCGTCAGCGGCCCCTCCGCGCCGCCGCCGCCGATGGCCCCGGGGGCCCCGACCGGCCTCACCGCGGCACCGAGCGCGTCGTCGGTGCTGGTGAGTTGGCGCCCGCCGACCACCGGTGGGCCGGTGGCGCGCTACCGGGTGACCTCGAGCCCTGGTTCGGCGTCCTGCGTGACGACCGGCCTGTCCTGCCTGCTGGGCGGGGTCGCCGGCACCACGTACACCTACACGGTGACGCCGCTGGGGCCCGGCGACCTCGCCGGCACGCCGGCGTCGATCACGACGAGCGTGGCGGTCGCCGCCCCGCAGATCCCGGCGACGCCGCCGGAGACCGACCTCGTGCTCACCACCGACCGCGGCCTCATCACCGCCGCCGCGCCCGGCGAGGAGATCGTGGTGATCGGGACCGGCTTCCTGCCCTTCTCGACGGTCACGATCGTCATCCACTCCACGCCCACCGTGCTGGGTGAGGTCACCACCGACGAGAACGGCGACTTCACGAAGGCGGTGGTGGTGCCGACGTCGCTCGCTGCCGGCGTGCACTCGCTGGTCGCCTACGGCGTCGACCCCGACGGCAACCCGCACTCGCTGCGGATGGACGTGACGGTCGCCGCCGCGGCGGAGCCCGCGGCCCTGGCCCTGACCGGGCAGAACGTGCACCCGGCGGTCCACCTCGGTGCGTCAGGTGTGCTCCTGCTGGCCGGTGCCGGTCTGATGCTCGCCGCGCGAAGCCGGCGGGCGAGGACGGCCGGCGTGCGGGCCTGACCCGGCCGGCTCCCCGGAACGACGCTGCCCCGCGTCGCCCGATCCGTCGGGTGGCGCGGGGCAGCGTCGTCCGGGCGAGGAACCCGCCCGGGGGAACCATGCGGTGCCGTGACCGCAGAGGTCCGCCGACGCCGAGCCACCCGGCTTCCCGGACGACTGCGCGGCCGCGCGGGAGCGCACGCTGCAGTTCATCGAGGAGACGGCACCGGATGTGCTGCTCCTGTCGGCAGGGCAGGGGTACTTCGGCAACGTCGTCAGCGGCAGCGTGGACGACGCCGCCATCGACCAGTGGCGGCGCGGTGTCGAATCCACCGTCGAGGCGGTCCCGCCGCACGTCGGTTCGGTGCTGCGCACCGACCAGACCCACCTGACGGCGGCAACCGCGGACGTGGTCGCGGCCGCCGTCCGGGAGATGATCCCGCTCAGGGTCATGTCCTGACCGCACCGGACCGGTGGGCCTTGCTGCCGTCCGCCCGCCGCTCGGCCCGCCGGCAACGAGCGGGCCGGCCCGCGGGCTACGCGAGAGGCGGGTTCACGGGCGCGCTCTCGCGGCGGGCCGTCGGCGGCCGCCACCCGGCGGTGTCCCGGCGGGGCGAGCTCCGGCCCGTGCTCGACGAGGAGGCCGCGGGTCGCCGCCAGGTCGGCCGGGTCGACGGTGATCGAGCGACACGCCGTGGTCCAGGGCCGGCGCGAGGTCGGGTCGGGCGCCGTAGACCTCGGCGTGCGCCGTCGCCAGGGCAAAGACGCATGGCGCGCCGGCAGGGGAGCCGAGGTAGGGCTGCGAGGTCGCGCCCGCCATCGCGTACCAGGGCAGGGCCATCGCGCGCACCAGCCGGCGCACCCGATCGTCGAGGAAGGTGACCATGCCGGGGGATGCCGCAGTTGCGGCCTTCCGGCCTCACCGACGTCGGCGCCAAGCCGGACCGTCGCGCCGACCGACCGTGACTGGGCGCCTCCGGATCCAGGTCGTTGCACGGCGGCCGAGTCACCGCGCCGTTCCCGCAGCCGCCGTGCGCTGCGGGCCGAGGAGCAGGGTGCTGTGCCGCCCGGCGGCCGCGCGTAGCCGGGCGCTTGTGCCGCCGCGACCGGACACCTGCCAGACCTGCAGGCCGAGGGCCCGGGCGGCCTCTGCGGCGTCGGCGAAGATTCCGTCGCCGCTGGCGATCACCAGGGCGCCGAAGCGGGTGGCCAGCCAGCCGATGTCGAGAGTACTGAGGAGCGCCTTGTCGGCGCCCGAGGAGCCCATCCCCACGCAGAACCGCACTCCCGCGGCGGCGTAGACGAACGCCGCCCGAGAAGCGAGCACCACATCGGTGGCGGCCAGCGAGCTGTCGCCGGGGCGGATACCGATCTGCTGCAGGTAGCAACGCAGGACGTAGTGCAGATCGCCGGTCGTGGGGGAGCTGCACCCAGAGAGGTTCTCGACGTCGATCAGGTGCAGTGCCCGGGGGCGCTCCGGGACTGCGGACAGTGACGAGTCCTGGGCGCACGGGGTGGGGTGGAAGGACATGAGCACCTCCGGAGTGGATGACGTGGTGCCCTGCCGTGCCGGTCCCAAAGCCGCGACCGGGGCACGGACCCCGTCGAGAACTTCCTGCCGGTAGGCCGCGGCTGGTCCCGGGATCGGCACGGACCGACGAGGAGGGAACTGCCCTCCCCGGCGGGAAGGACGTGATCGCCATGGCCTGGAGGTCTGACCGCGGACGGTGGCGGATGGAGCGCCGCACCTCCGACGGCGCAGTCAAGGGCAGGATTGCCGGTGAGCTGGTGGGTAGTGGCAGGCCCACCGCCCATGATCCGGGAGTGACGAGCAACCAGGTCGCCGCGGACGCCTACCTGGCGACCAACACGATGGGCCGGCTTCTCCGGTCGACCCGCTCAAGGCGGCGCAGGCTTGCGAAGGCGCTGCTGGCTGCCGCCGACGCGGTCGTGGCGGCCAGGCTGGCCCTCTCGGAGCTCACCGCGCTGCCCGGCCGTGACCAGCTGGCTGAGGCCGCCGCGGAAGCCGGCAAGGATCGACTGCTCGGCCCCCGGCGGCGCAACGACCTCCGGCTGCCGCGGCTCCTGCACTGGGCGATCGTCGCGGTCACGTTCGTCGTCGACGTCAGCTTCTTCTACACGCTGTACGCCGACCTCTGGGGGTTGCCTCGGTCGGAGGTGTTCTCGATGGGCCGGCTCGGTGCTGTGGCGACCGCGCTGATCACCCCCCTGGCGGTCATCGGGGCGGCCGAGGCCGGCGGGCGGTGGCTGGCCCACCGCCGCTACCGGCCGGCGGCGGGGGACGGCGAGGTGCCCGGCCTGGGCACGGCGGGCCCGGTCTGCGTCGTGGTCGTGCCGTTGCTGTCGGTGCTGTTCTACGCGGTGGCCTGGTACCGCTTCGACTCCGAGAGCTCCGGTTTCGGCGGGGCGGAGGCACCGGTGGAGCTGCTCGCCGTCATCTTCGCGCTGCTCCCGCTGCTGGCCCTGCTGACGGCGACCACGTCCACCGACCCCTGGCTGGCGAGGCAGGAGCGCATCCTGAAGGAGCACCGGCGTGCTCGGCGCGCCGAGGCGCGGGCGCTGGTGGACGTCCGCGTGGCCCGCACCCGGCACTGGGAAGCGTGGCTGGCGATGCTGCACGCGGTGGTCCGGGTGGTCGACCGGGGCAACCTGGCGATCCAGCACTGGGAGCACCTGGTGCTGTCGGCCTACGCCGAGACCGGTCGTGCCGGCGACGCCGCTCCGCTGCGGGAGGACGTGGTGTCCGGCGCGGCCGCGGTGAATCAGGCCGAGATAACCGACCCGGGCGAGCAGGCCGCTCGCACCGGTCGGCTGCCGCTGCCGCTGCTGACCCAGCTGCGGGCGACCCTGTTCGCCTGCCCGCCGTGGGTGGTCCGCGAGCTGGCCGCCGATCTCCAGCTGCTGGCGGCCGCGCAGCCGGACGCGATCCGGGAGGAGGACCGGGCGGTCTCCGAGCTGGTGGCCCTGCTCGCCTCCGCCATGGCGGGGGAGGCTGACGAGGGGCCCGGAGCCGAGGACCCGGGGCCGAAGCTCACCGTGGCATGACGGTGGACGACGGCGGCCGGCCGGGAGCCGGCCGCCCGTTCGGGCCAGCGTGGCTCGCTGTCGCAGCGGCCGCGGGACGGCGAGCATGGCGTGGTGGGCGCTGGCCGAGACGGCCGACGGAGGTGGCGCGACCGGTGGCCGGTCCCGCCGGAGAGGAGCGCCAGTGCCGGACCCGTCCTGGGAGGCGTGGCTGGACGGTGGCGACAGCGGGCCCTCCGATCGGGGCGCCCGGCTGCTGACCGCGGTCTGGCCCCTTGACCAGCTGGCAGATGAGCTCCCCGCGGCCGTGCCCGCCGGCCGACCGGTCGGCGTCCCCCCGAGGGAGGTCCTCCGGGCGGCCGGCCGGGAGCTGGAGGCGCTGGTTCGCACCCACCCTCGCCAGGACGGCGGGGACCCGGCACGGCTGCTGCTGGCCCGGCAGGCCGTGCTCGCCCGGCCGGCGCGGGACCGCGCGGACGGGCGCCCGCATCCGGAGGACGAGGTGTCCCGGCACGCGGACCTGCTGCTCGCCACGGCCGGGCAGCTGGCGACCGACCATCCGGATGACCCTTTCCTCACGGGCCTCGACCGGCACCGTGCAGCCGTGGCCGCACGGGCGGCCCTGCGGGCCGAGGAGGCCCTGGACGCCGCGCTGGACGCCGTCCGCCGGCTCACCGTGGCCGCCGAGCAGCCGATCCCCTCCGCGGTGTCGGTAGCGCTGGCCGGGGTCCCGGGGGCCGGGCCGCTCGATGCGCTGCCTGCCGCCGCGTTGGCCTTCGCGCTGCAGGCGGTCGCGGCCAACGCACGCGCCGTGGGCCGGTACGAGGACTACCAGCTGGCCGTGCAGCGGCACGGCGCGGTGTGTGCCGTCCTCGAGGACGGTGGGCGGCCTGACCTGGCGGCTCGCGCGATCGCTGCCCGTGCGGTGTTCGGCCGGGTCCTCGGCGACCGATCGGCCTCCCGCGCCGCCGAGAACCGGCTCGAGCGCCTGTGGGTCACCGGCCGTCGTCCCGACGTCCGCCGGCTCTGGCTGGAGGAGCGGGCCCAGAACGCCACCTACCTGGGGGACCGCAGCGGCAGCCGGGCGTTGCGGCGGGAGCGGATCCGGGCCGTCGCAGAGCATCTGGGGATGCCCCTCGCCGAGGTGGGCCCGTCGGCGGCCGCCGACGTCGTCGCCGCCTGCGCGGCCACCGGCGCGCACGCCGCCTGCACCTCGGTGGGCAACGCCGCCTACGACATCGCCCGCTCGCTGTACGAGCAGGACCGCACCACCGACCCGGCCGTGCTGGCGGAGGCGCGCTCCTGGTGCGAGGTCGCCGAGCAGGCGTTCGTGCAGGGGCTCAACGGGCGTGCCGCGCTCGTGGTCATGCGCGCCCGGCTCGACGCCGTCGATCCCGCGGCGGCGCGGGCTCCCGACGAGGTCGTGTCCGACCTGCTGGCCACGGTGCCACGGCTGGCCCAGATCACCTCGCGGGTGGGTGCGCTGATCGAGGTCGCCCAACTGGCCGGGCCCGGCGACGAGCGGGTGCCGGCTGCCCTCCTGCCGGTGGCCGAACGGGCGATCCCCCGCGACCGCGGGCAGCTGCTGGCCGTGCTGGCCGAGTGGCAGCTGCGCCGGGCGGAGGCCCCGGAGGAGGTGGCTCGGGCCGCGGAGTGGGGCGCCGCCGCCGCCGAGGCGCTGAGCTGGGACTCGGTCTGCCTCGCGCCGTCCTTCGCCGCCCGGGCGCTGCTGGTGGTGGCTCGTGCGGAGCAGCGGCTGGCGGCACCGCCTGAGCAGGAGCTGCGCTCGCTCCTGCGGGCGGTCTCCTGCCTGGCCGTCCAGCTGACCTCGGCGGGCTCGCCCCGTGACCGCGCCCTGCTCGGCCGACTGTTCGTCCCCGCCCTGCGCCGGGCGTCGGCCCTCGCCATCGGCCTGGCGGACCACCGCGCGGCGGACATCCTGTTCGAGGTCGCGCGGCGGGACCGGGTCGGTGCGCTTCTGCTGGAGCTGGCCACGACGCCGGAGCTCTCGGATCGGCTCCGGCAGGCGGCCGAGGACGTGCTGGCCGCGCAAGCCGCCACTCCGCCGGCGCCCGGCGGCTGACGATCACCGCTCGAGCCGGCGGACGTCCTGGCCCGTCGCCGCGGCCAGTGTCTCGGCGAGGACGACGGCTAGCCGCCCGGGCCGCTGCCCGGCGACGTCGACCTCCGTTCCGTAGGGGAACAGGGTCCGCCAGTGGTCCGGTGCGCGCAGCCCCTCGGGCAGCACGGTGACGACCGAGGCCACGCCGGCTTCCCCGAGCACGGCGTCGACGTCCCGCGCCGGCTCGCTGCCCAGCAGCCCGTCGCTGAGGAAGAGCAGCGTCGTCCGACAGGCGGTCGGCGGAAGATCCTCGATGACATCGAGCACCCCGTCGATCCGGGTGCCGTCGCCCAGGGCCGAGGGCAGGGGTGCCGGACGTGCGCGACCGAAGTCCGCCACCTCCGTGACCGGCAGCGTGAGCCGCGCGTCGCCGGCGAAGGCGAGCGCGCCGAGCTCGTCGTCCGCGCGCAGGTTCTGCGGCGCCCAGTCCAGGATCCGGTCCAGCGCTGCGGCCCGGGTGGCGGTGTAGCGGCTCATCGACCCGGAGACGTCCGAGGCGATCAGCAGCCGGATGCAACCCGGGCTGCGCGGCCCGACCAACTGGAGCTCGTCGACGTCCTCGGCCTCGGGCGTGCCGGCCAGCACGACGCAGCCGGCCAGGAGCGCCAGCAGGGCCAGCAGCAGGGCCACGGCCAGGGCCGGGCCGCGGGAGTGCGGCGTCAGGGGGCCGCCCGCGGTGAGCCGGCCGCCCGGGTTGAGGTCGCGGCTGAGTACGACGGAGGGGCTCATCGACCGCACCCCGCGACGCCGGTAACGGTGATGTCGACGCGGCGGTTGCGGGCCGCGGCCGATTCCACCAGCTCTCCGGCCGCGTCACGGTCGTCCACCAGGGGACGCTCGGCGCCGACGCCGACGTGCGCGAGGTGCTCGGGCGGGACCCCGAGGGACACGAGCAGGTCGACGACCGCCCGGGCCCGCAACCGGGACGTCGTGGCCCGGCCCTCCGGCGACCCGGCCGTGCTGGTGTGCCCCACCACCTCGGCGCGCGTCCCGGGGGACCGCAGGGCGGTGGCGATCGGGGTCAGCGACTCGGCCGCACCCGGCCGCAGGTGGGCGGAGTCCCCGTCGAACAGCAGGGCCGAGCCGATCGACCAGGTGCACCCGCCGGGCACGGTGACGCCGTCGACGGCCGGGACGGCCACTGGCGCGTCGGCCGCACCGCCCGGCGGCACCGCCTCCGAGGCGTCCACCGGCACGTCGGCCGGAGGTGCTGCGCACCCCTGGCCGCCGCCCCGCAGGCAGATCTCCGACCACAGCGCGCGCAGCCACTCGCGCACCGGCTGGGCCACCGGTTCGCCGGCGGTCTGGCCGATCCCGTGGAGCTCGACCACCTGGCCCCCGAACCCCGGCAGCTGGCCGGCCGAGCGGAGCGCGTCGACCAGGGCCTCGACGGGGGTCTCGGCGACGGCGACCAGGTCCAGGTCCAGCGGGCCGGCGTTGGCCAGGCCGTCGGTGAGCACGGCCACGTGCGCCTCCGGGTCGTCCGCCACCGAGTCGGCCATCCGCTGGACGGCGGTGAGGACGTCGGAGCCGGCGCTCGTCGGCTCGGCCTCGGCGATCGCCTCCGCGACGCACCCGGCCGCCAGGTCGACGATGCGGTCGAACCGGTCGGTGTCCGGGTCGAGGCCGGGGTCGTTGAGGGCGGCGTCCTGCAGCACCCACCGGGGTGCGGCATCGGGCCCGTCGACGGCGAGGACCGACACGCGCCCCGCGTCCGCGGATGCCAGGCGGATGGCCTCGGCCACCGCCTCGGGGAGCCGGAACCGTGGCGCCGAGCCGGTCCGGTCGACGACGAGGCCGACGGCCGGTCCGTCGCCGGGCTCGAGCCCGAACAGCTCCGGGCAGCCGTCCTGCGGCCGCTCGCAGGCGACCAGCGCGATCGCGCACATCACCGCGGCGACGACGGTGGCGAGCCGTCGCGCCAGGGTCCGTTCCCGTGCTCGCGTCACGGGCGCTCCTCTCGGTCCGCCGGCCCCTGCGGCCGGCACACCGAGATCTGCCGATCCCGAACCCTGGGCTCAGCCGGAGGTGCCACCCCGCTCTACCGGAACGGCCGCGTTGGCCGCCAGCACCGTCTCGGCGGTCTCCCGGATGCGAGCGGAGACACCGGGTGTGGTGGCCAGCTGGGCCAGCAGACTGCCGACCCGGTCACGCCGGGCGGCCTCCATGACCAGGTCGGCGAGCGCGGCCTCGTGGTCCCGGGCGACGCGCGCGGCGAGGGCGGTCTTCCAGTTCGCCCAGGCCAGCAGGGCGACGTCGTCCGGGGCGGCCCGGCGCAGCCGGTCGAGCCCCTGCCGGAGGACGCGGGAACGGGTCTGCACCTCGTCGTCGGGGGAGGGCCGGCCGGCGTGCTGGGCGAAGGTGTGTCGCCCGACCAGGCCCAGCATGCGCCGGGCCGGGTCGGCCCCGTCGGGATCGGGCCGGTCGTCGAGGAGGTCCAGCAGCTCCGCACCGGCGGCCCGGGCGGTCACCTTGTCGGGGAACCCGACCGGCCGGCCGCCGGGCCGCGTGCCGTGCACGTGCGGACCGTTGATCCGGTCGGTCGCCCAGATCAGCTCGGACAGCGCGTCGACGCGGCCGATCCCCGCCGCCGCGCTGCCGGCCAGCCAGATCGCCCAGGGTGACGGCGGGACCTGGGGTTGCGGCATGGGCTCCTCCGGAGGGGCGGGTCAGGCGCCACCGCGGTCGAGCGGGACGGCCGCGTTCGAGGCGAGGACGCTCTCGGCTGCCTCGCGGATACCGGCGGAGACCCCCGGTGTGGTGGCCAGCTGCGTGAGTAGGCTGCCGACCCGATCCCGCCGGACGGTCTCCATGACGAGGTCGGCCGCCGCGTGGTCCTCGGCGAGGATCGCCAGCTCTGCGGTGCGGCGCACCGCTGGGGCGAAGGTGGTGCTCAGGCGGGCACGATCGGCCGGGGACGTGGCGCCGACCAGGCACACGGCGAGCAGGTGGACCGCGGAGAGCAGGTACCCGAACTCGACCGGTACGTCCCCCCTGTCGGCGGCTGCGCGGGCGGCGATCAGCCAGCAGCGCGCTGCCAGGTCGGGGGCGATGGGGGTCGAGGGGTCGCCGAGGATGGTGGCGGCCTCCCTCGCGCGTGCCTCGGCCGGCGCCCAGTCGGCGGCAGTCTGTGCCGCAGCCGCAGCCGCAGCCGCAGCCGCAGCCGCGGCCTCGTGCCACATGGCCAGTGCGGCGAGCGCCCGTCCGCGGTGCCTCGGGATGAGCGACGGGAGGCGGTGCTCGATCGCGTTGCGCACCCGCTCGTCGCCGGGGCTGCACTGCTGCGCGGCTTCCAGCAGGGCGACCACCTGGGACAGCGGCTGGATCGCCTGTTCGCTGACGTCCAGGAGGGTCGTGACGATCCCGTGCCGGTGTGCATCGGCGTCGGGCTCGATGCTGGAGAGGCGGGCGCGCATCATCCGGAGCGAGTTCAGCCCGTTCACCCCGAAGCCCGCCCACGCGGTCTCCGCGACGGTCATCCAGCCGGCGCACGAACGGCGCGCGCCCTCGTCGCCGGTCGCGGCAGCCCGGTCGTACAGCTCGGCGGCGAGGTCGTACGCGACGTTCCCGATGGCTTCCGCCAGCGCCACGGCGCCCAGGCGCTGCGCGCGAACGGCCAGCTCGAGGCTGTAGTCGGGATCGACGGGGCCTGCGGGCGGATGCCGCAACTGCCCGCCGAAGAGGACGATGCGACGCAGCCGCAGCTCCTGGGCCCCGATCCGGTTGCCCAGCGTGGCCTCGTTCGAGGCGGCCAGGGTGAGCCACGAGCGGGTGACATCCGGATCACCGGAGGTCGTCGCCCACTGGGCGAAGCGTCGTTCGACGGAGCGGAACACGGCGCGGTCCCCCTGGGTCCGCGCGCGGAAGGCGCGAGCCGCGAGCGCATGTGCTGCGGCGTCCGGACGCCTGGCGGTCAGTGCCTCGCCGGCGGCCGCCCGCTCGTCCATCGACCACAGGTGGAGCTCGTAGTCCCCCGTCATGGCGCTGGCCAGTGTGAGGTCGGTCAGCGCTCGGCAGCGACCGACCGCGCAGAGCACGTCGGTGTCCTCGAGCCAGGGAACGTTGCGCAACGCGGTCCACAGCGCGGACCCACGCCCGGCTGCGACGGCGAACCCGGCGGCGGCCTCCCGGCCGAGGACGACGGCGACGGCGTGCTCGTGGGCGTAGCGCGCGGCGTGCGCTGCCTTGGCCCCGGCCCAGGCGAGCAGGGCGGTGTCATCCGGCACGGCGTGGCGCAGGGCGTCGAGTCCCTGCTGGAAGGCGCGGGAGCGGGCCTGCACCTCGTCCTCGGGCGACGGCCGACCGGGGCGTTGAGCGTAGCTGTGCAGGCCGACGAGGGCGATCATCTGCCGGGCGGGGTCGGCGCCGTCCGGGTCGGTACGGGAAGCGAGCAGTTCGAGCAGCTCGGTGCCGGCAGCCCGGGTGGTCGCCTTGTCGGGGGAGCCGGTCGGCCGGTTGCCCGGCCGGCTGCCGTGGACCTGCTGTCGATTGATCCGCTCGGTGGCCCAGATCAGCTCGCACAGCGCATCGGCGCGGTCGACCCCCGCCACGGCGCTCCCGGCCAGCCACGCCGCCCAGGGGCGCGGAGGCTCCGGGGGCGCGGTCACAGGTGGCTGTAGGCCACGATGCCGGCCCACTGGCGCTTGTGGCGGAGCCGATCGGCGTCCTCGTGGAGCCAACCGAGCCGCGCTGTGTGCAGCGCGTCCTGCGGGTCGAGCCCGCCGGTGTACAGCGGCCAGAAGCGCTGCATGATCTCGCTGGTCGACTGGTCGGGGATCTCGAGGAGGCTGCCGATCACGGTGGTCGCCCCGCGGAGGATCGCCGCCAGTGGGAAGCCGGCCAGCTCGCCGCCCCGCCGTTGCCGGACGCTCGAGAAGCACGAGGTCAGCACGCACAGCCGTGGCATGTCGCAGGCGAGGAACTGCGCGGCGGTCATGACCGTGCCGTCGGGCATGCGCTTTGTCTGCCCCCAGCCGTCCTCGTCGTCGCTGCCGTGCACGGCCATGGCCAGGACGCCCGGCAGCGGTGCGCGGCCCAGTTCGGCACGCAGCTGCGGGAAGCTCTCGACCGGTTCGACGGCGTCGTCCAGGCTGCGGCGCAGCACCGAGATCTCCGCGCCGGCGTGCTCCAGGGAGGGGTCGAGCACGCTGACGCCCCGGCGCTGCCACTCCCCGGACGAGGTGCGGGCGAGGACGGCGGCGGCGGCGAGCGATCCGCACACGGCCGTCGCGGCGCGGTGCACCAGCAGCACGTCCTGGGCGTCGCTGAGCGGAAGACCGTCGAAGGGCATGTTGAGGGCGCCCGTCGGGACCAGCAGGAGGCGCACCGGCGGCCCCTCCTCCCGGTCGAGGAGGAGCCGGCAGAGCTCCTCGGGCAGCAGCAGGGTGGCCAGCTGCCGCAAGGAGTGCCACACCTGCAGGCTCGCGGCATCCAGCAGCTCGGGGGTGGCGCGAGGGAGGCTGGCCGAGCTCGTGTGCTCGGCCACCTGCTGCTCGTCCGGTTCGCCGGTGACCCAGCTGAGCCGCCGGTACACGGTCAGCCCGGGGTGGTCCGACCCGTCGTCGAGCAGCCCGGTGTGGTCCACGAGCAGCTGCAGGACGGCGGTCGGCCGGCCGCGCCCGAGGTGCGGCCGGAGCAGGTCGGCCGCGGTGACGGACAGGTGCCCGCGCGGATCGGCCAGCGCGGCGAGGGGACCCAGGACGGCCTCGGCGTCGGCGATGGCCTGCTCCCGCCGTTCCAGGACGGCGCCGGCCGCCCGCACCGCCCACCGGTCGTCAGCGTCCTCCCCCGCCGAGGGGCCGTACGGGCCGGTGTTCGGCGCGTCGGGCATGGCGCTCCTCGTGGTGTCAGGCCGGGGGCTGCCGGCGGATGGTGATGTCCAGACGGTTCTCGGGCAGGGTGCCGGGCAGCAATGCCTGGCCGACCAGCATCGGGGCGAGCCCGGTCCGGTCGAGGACGAGCGCCACCGACGTGGTCCCCCCGGGCCACGTGAGGTCCGCGAGCAGCTCGGGTGGCTCGGGCGCCTGCACGCCGGCGATCCGGACGGTGAGGCGCAGCCCGTCGTCCTGCGGCTCGACGGTGGTCTGGACCGTCGGCACCTGCTCGGCCGGGGCAGGTGCTCGTCCGAGCAGTGCCGCGACCAGGGAGGGATCCTCGACGTCCCGTTCCTGCGTCGCTCCTGGCGTGGCACGGGCACCCGGTCGTCCGGCCGCGGCCAGGTCTAGCGCGAAGGACCACGCGGACAGGGTGCCGGCCAGCACGGCGTCGTCGGAGAGCTCCGCGGCGAACCCTTCCGCGGTGCTCTCCTCCTGCTCCAGTGCGGCGAGCGCCTCGGCGAGAGTCGGCCGCGCGGGATCGGCCGCATCGCTCGGCGGCCGCCGGGCGGCTTCCAGCCGCTCGTCGAGAAGGGCCCGAGCGGGCCGGTCGGCGAGCTCTTCCTCCGGGGTCGCGGCGCCCGGTGGCGCGACGTGGTGGCCGCTGACCAGGTCGACCTCGCACTGCGCGGGGTCGCCGAGCGGGAGCAGCGGTCCGGCCCCGACGAAGGCGTCCCCGTGCAGCGTGAGCGGCACGAAGGCCACCGGGAACGAGAGGCCGGGCATGTAGGCGCGCGCGTGCAGGCCGCCGGCCGCCGTCACCCGACGTCCGGCCTCCCGGCCGCGCGCGGCGGGCACCGACACCCAGAGGCGGTCGGCCGTGGCAGCCCACTCGAAGGTGGTGCCGGTGGGCAGGACGGCGGCCAGGAGGGCCGGGTCGCCGCGCCCGACCCCGCGATGTGCATCCTCCGGCGGCGCGGGGGCGGGACCAGGGTCGTCGGCAGGCATGGGGTCTCCGAGGGAGGGGTCCTCTCCGGGATCGGCAGGCCGGAGATGCGTGGCCTCGATGAGCAGGGAGCGGAAGGGGGTCAGCCGAGGATCGGCGTCGCGCCGGTCCAGCCGGTCGAGCAGGTCGTCGACCAGCCGTGCAGCGGCGGGGGTCAGGTCGGCAGCGGCGTCGGGGTCGTCGTGCACGCCGTCGAGCCCGTGGAGGAGCACGGCGGTCTCTGCGGCCAGCGCCCGGTGGTCCAGGTGGGTGGCGACCGCGGTGAGCCACCGCAGGAGGCCGTGACGGGCGAGGATGGCGGCCAGCGGACCGGGGGCGTACGGCCGGACGGCACGGTCGCCGGCCGGGGTGTGCCAGGCCGCCTGGGCGACGGCGTGGCCGTAGACCGACGAGAGCCAGCCGGCGGCCCGCAGCGGGTCGTGCAGCACGGCGACCGGTGGCGCGGCCAGGCGGCGGAGGTCGAAGGCCAGCGATCCCCCCGCCAGCACGACGTCCCCGGCCGGCTGCGGATCAACGGCCTCGCCGGCGGCCGTGATCGTGACCCCGCCGTCGGCGCTCACGGTCACCACGAGCTCCTGCGCGTCGTCCACCGGTTCCCCCGTCTTCGCTGTTGCGTCGGCGTCCGAGTGCTCCGCCATCCACGGGTCGCACTCCCCGCCGTCGGTCCCTACCGATCCCAAAAGCCGTACGGTCCCGCCGGCACGATCATGCTCGCCGGTTCGCCCGCAGCCAGAGCACCGCGTCCCGGGCCGTGGGTGCGCCCTCCTCGCCGAGCGCCGTGCGCAGCCGGGCCCAGGCGTCGCGGAGCTCGCGCCGCATCCCGCCGTCGTCCGCGAAAGGGTCCTCCAGCAGCTCCAGCAGCTGCGGCTCGAGCAGGCCGGCCTGGCCCGCGCGGGCGAGGAACTGCGTGATCCGCGCGCTGCGCCAGGCCTGGGTGTCGCGGCCGGACCGTTCGGCCCCGCGCCGCTCGGCGTAGTCGCGGGTCGCCTGCTCCCAGGAGCGCCAGAGCAGGTCGGCGAACTCCGCCCGGCTCGTGATCGGGCGACCTTCCCGTTCCGCCCGGGCCAGCCCCGGCCACAGGCGGCGGGCCACCCACTCCTCGGGCAGCTCGAGCAGCGCGGTCAGCGCATCCTGGGCCGCCGCCAGGGTGTCCGCGGCGTCGGGGCCGGTGGCACCCGACGCGGCATCGGCCGCTGGTGCCGCGTCGATCGCCGCGGCCTGTGACTTGCGAACCGCCCACTTCACCGAGGGCATGGCCAGCGCTGCGGCCTCCAGCTGGCCGGCGACGCCGGGTGTGCGCGGGGACGCCGGGTCCAGGTCCATGGCCGCGGCGATGAAGACGGCGGCGCACAGCAACATCTGCGACGAGGGAGCCGCCAAACCGAGAGGAGAGGTGGCCCGGTCGACCTCGGCATCGACGAACGCCGGCCACTCGTCGGGCACATCGGGGTTCTTCTCGTCCCACTTGCCGAGGCGGGCGGCGATGGAGCGGTCCAGCGGGGGTGGGAGGCGCCGGTTGCGGACGAACGTGCCGACGACCGGCACGGGGGGTGGCGAGGTGCTGGCCAGCCCGACGTCCCCGGCGCGGGCCATGAGGTAGCGCGCCAGCGTCCCGTCGCCGGCCGCGATGGCGCCGGCGAAGACGGCGTCGGCCTCGGCCTCGGTCGCGTCGGCGGCGCCGGCCAGGGTGGTGCCCGGGGCGAGGCGGCGGCGGGCGAGCTCGACCAGCCGCCGGATCCGCTCCCGCTCCTGGGCGCTGGGGCCCGGGCCGGGCCAGTCCCGCTGGGCCCAGCGATGCTCGATCCGGCGGGTCAACCCGGCGCGGACGTCGGAGTCGGCGAGGTAGTCGCGCAGCGGTGGCCGCCGGCGGTCGGCGCGGAGCGTCACGCGGACGACCTCGGCGACCGTACCGGCGTCGGGCTCTCGCACCTCCTGGGCCAGCCGCCACGCCTCGCGGAGGATCGCCTCGTCCCGGTTGGCGAGCCGCCGACGCTTGCGCTCGGTGTCCAGGGCGGCCTTCCACCGCGCGGTCCGGGTGAGTGTCTCGGCGTGTGCGAGCAGGATCTGGCGGACGGCCTCCGCCGTGCGGGAGCCGACCGGCTCGTGGCTGGACTTCTGCTTGAACAACGCCTGGTTGCTGCCCTCACGGCGGACGTCCCGGAAGATCATGCGGAACAAGGTGCTCCAGGTCCGCTTGGTCGGAGTGGGCCAGCCCAGCGGACCGACGGCCGGGCCGAGCTCGCCCCAGGCCTCGGCGACGACCTGGCTCAGCGGCATCTCGTCCGGCACGCGCATGCCTCCCCGTGGCCTGCATCCTCTGACGCACGAATCTAGGGCACGGCGGGCGCGCAGGACCATGGCTGCGAGCAGCACGCTGCCGAGCGGGGCGGCCGCGCGCCGTCCGCGGCACCGTCCCACCGGGAAGGACCACCACGGTGGGATGGGTACGGGTTGCCGTGGGAGCGAAGCGGTACGTCAAGACGACCAGCGCGGGCAACACGTTCCTGGTCAGCTTCACCGGGGACGACACCCTGCGCGAGTGGGTGGCCGGCTCGGACGGGGCCAGGGCCTGGAACGGGACGTGGACCGGGCCGCTGTCCGCGGGCGCGGGGCGGTTCCGCACCCAGATCGGCCCCTGGCGCACCGAGTACTCGTGGCGGAACGGGAGCTGGGCCGGCGTCGAGTTCGACGAGCACGGCCACGAGAGCTGCACCGTCACCCTCGTCCCGCAGGAGGTGCACGACGGCGAGGCCGCCTGCACCCGGCTCCGGGACCGCGCCCGGGAGGTCGCCGGCGAGCTGCGCGCACGCGGAGTCCCCGGCGACAGCTGCGAGAGCCAGCGGGCCGGCGGCGACCTGCCTCCCGCGACCACGCCGGTCGGGGGCTGGGTGGTGACCGAGCTGGACCTGGGCGACACCTACCGGGGGGACCCGGCGACGCGAGGCAGCACCTACCAGAGGCGGCGGATGCAGGTGTGGCTCCGCTTCGACGGCGAGCTGAGATCCGTCACCCTGCGGGACGAGACGGTGCGCGACCGGATGCCCGACAGCCCGCCGGGCTTCGCGCCGACGCAGGCCGAGGTCGAGGAGCTGACCGCTCGGGTGGCGCAGCGGTGGGACCGCCGGCGCACGTGGCGGAGCCGCGACGGCCGGGACGGGGGGCAGGTGGTGCGCGAGGAGTGGTTCGACTTCCACGAGGAGTTCGAGACGCCGCCCTGCGCCACGCTCACCGTGGCCATCGAGGCCCTGCTGAGGCGTGCCGGGTGATCCGCGCCACCGGGCGCGACGGCACGGGCGCCGACCCCGAACCGGGCAGTTCACGACGTGCAGGACTCCCGGGTCGGGACCGATCGAGGGAAGGGAGGGATACCGATGGCTGACTCCACCGAGTGCGCGTACTGCGGGCAGAAGAAGTCGGAGCGGGTGAGGAAGTGCCCGCACTGCGGCAACGGCTGACCGACGCGCCGGCGCGTCGCGGACGCGGACACCCGCTGACCGACCTGGCTCCGCCAAGCCGGTCAGCGGGTCTCCCGGACCGTGGCCGTGAACGGCTGATGGCCCAGGCCTCGTCGGAGAGGTCGTATCGGACGCCGCCGAGTGATCGGGCCAGGGTTCAGGACCCAGAACCGTCCTCGACCACGGTGGACCCAGGCGCCACGGGGGCCTGGGTCCACTGCCCGGGGTGGGCCCACACCAGTTCTCGCGGAGGAACTCGTCATGGACATCGGACATCCGCATCGGCCGCGGGCGTCAGGAACAGCGTCCCCACTGGCAGTTGTGCCGGGACGTGGGGAGCCGGTTCACCTCGGCCTCCTTGCACCACGCGCACTTGGTCCTGCCCGCCTGGGTGCATGCACAGGCCATGACTGCCTCCTCTGGAGCGTTGGTCGGGGAACAGCGCCCGGCGGGTCGGACGGGCCGTGGTGGCGGGGTCCCTCGTGCGCATCCACCAGGCCCGCCCGCCACCACCGGCCGTCCCGCCGGGCCGTGCCAGTGTCGGTCCGGGCAGCGCGTCGCCGAAGGGGTGCGGCCGAGAAGCTGCGTACCCCAATCAGGGGACGCGTCCGCAGCTCGCGGAACCTTGCCGGTCGATCGACGCCGTGCGAGGTTCGTCGCCACTGCGCGGGACACGGGGGTCGTCGTTCCGGAGTTGGCTCACGGGGAGCGGCGTCTTGATGGTCGAGTCAGTGCGGGGTGCGGCCGGGGCAGGCATCCCTCCCGGTTCCGTGCCGCCCCACCACCGGATCCCGTGGCCCCGACGGCACGGTCTGCTCGTGCCCGCAGGCCCCGCGACGCGATCGGGGGAGGCCGGATGACGGGCCGCGCCGTCGGTATCGACCTGGGCACGACCTACTCCGCCGTGGCGATCGTCGGCCCGAGCGGTCAGCCGGAGGTCCTGGTCAACCGGGATGGGGAGCGGATCACGCCGTCGGTCGTCTTCTTCGACCCCGACGTCACGCTGGTCGGCTCGATGGCCAAGCGCTCGGCGGCGACCGCCCCGCTGGACGTCGTGCAGTTCGTCAAGCGGCAGATGGGCAACCCGGACTGGCGGTTCGAGGCCTCGGACGGGCAGTCCTACAGCCCGGAGGAAGTGTCGGCACTGATCCTCAAGCGACTGAAGGAGGACGCCGAGCTCTTCCTGGGAGAGGGCCAGGTGACCGACGCCGTCATCACCGTTCCCGCGTTCTTCGACGACGCCCGCCGCCGGGCCACCAAGGACGCAGGCAGGATCGCCGGGCTGAACGTCCTGCGGGTGCTCAACGAGCCGACCGCTGCGGCGCTGGCTTTCGGCCTCGATCTGGGCGGCAGCGGCACGGTCATGGTCTACGACCTCGGTGGCGGGACCTTCGACGTCACGGTCATGACCATCGGCGAGGGCGTGTTCGACGTGCTCGGCACCGACGGGCTGCACGAGCTGGGCGGCTTCGAGTGGGACAACCGGCTCATGCTCTGGCTCAACGAGCAGTACCAGAAGGAGGGCGGCGCCGACCTCACCGAGTCGTTCGAGTCCGAGGCGGAACTCCGTGAGAAGGCGGAGCTGGCCAAGCGCACCCTCAGCTCGGCTCCCTCGACGCGGGTCATCCTCAGCCACGCGGGGGTCACCAAGACGATCATGGTGACGCGCGAGACGTTCGAGGACATCACGAGCGATCTGCTCAACCAGTCCCGCGACCTCACGATCTCCCTGGTGGAGGAGCTCGGGCTCGACCTCCGTGCGCTGGACGTCCTCCTCGTCGGAGGGTCCACGCGCATGCCGATGGTGGCCCGGATGCTGGAGGAGATCACCGGCAAGCCGCCGCTGCGGGCCGGCAACCCCGACGAGATCGTCGCTCTCGGCGCCGCCCTCCAGGCAAGTCTCGAACAAGGCCCGGCGGGCGGGACCGGGAGCGGCACCACGCCGGTCGTCCTCGACGTCACGTCGCAGGCGCTGGGGACCATCGCCCTCGACGAGGGGCGCGTGCCGCGCAACACCATCATCATCCCGCGCAACACCAAGATCCCGGCGCAGCGCAGCGAGGTGTTCGGCACCGTCGTCGACGGCCAGACCGAGATCCGGGTCGAGGTGACGCAGGGCGACGACGAGGATCCGGACTACGTCCGCTTCGTCACCGAGCAGGGCGGGCAGCTGTTCGCCATCCCGCCGTACCCGGCCGGCGCGCCCATCCAGATCACCTTTCACTACGACATCGACCAGACGATCCAGGTCGAGGTCACGGACCTGACCGCGCACCACTCCCTGGGCACGTTCGAGGTCGACAACGTCGCCAATCTGACCGACGAAGACATTGCTGCCGCCCGCCAGAAGAACGCCAAGCTAGAGGTGAACTGATCACATGACCGTGACCGAGGAGTTCGTCAACTTCTACGAGATCCTCCCCGGCGTCGTCGAGACGTCGGACCAGGAGGTCATCCGGAAGGCCATCCGGGAACAGCGGCAGATCTGGAACAAGCGGGCGGCGCAGGCAAACCCCGCGAAGCGGGAGCACGCCCAGAAGCGCATCCGCGAGCTCGGTGAGGCCGAGCGGGTGCTGCTCGACCCGGCCAAGAAGCGTGAGTTCGACCAGCGGGCCCGGCAGTACCGGCCGCAGGAGAACCAGGCTCCGTCCCACGCCGGCGAGAGCGGCCGGGACTGGCTCGGGCTGGCGCGCGAGTACTTCGAGCGGGGCAACGCGCCCTCGGCCTACTACGCCGCCCGCGAGGCGATCGCCGTCAACGGGGCGAACCACGAAGCGTGGTCCATCCGCGCCAACTCGTCCTTCCTCATGGGCAACTTCCAGGACGCCGGCTTCGAGTTCCGGGAGACGATCTCCCTCAAGCCGGACAGCCCCGAGTACCACTTCGACTACGCCGAGGCCTTCGCCGCCGCCGGCGCACTCAGGGAGGCGCTGGGCGAGTACGAGACGGCGCTGCGGCTGGCTCCGGGGAATCCCCTGTACCGGACGGCGATCGCGAACGTCTACCTGAAGCAGGGCGAGTCCGAGAAGGCCCTGAGCCTCATGGAGGACGTCGTCAAGGAGTTCCCGGACGTGCCGGGGTTCCAGTACTACCTGGCGCTCGCGATCGAGGCGGTGCAGCTCAACAAGTGGTCGAGGTTGCACAGCGGCAGGTATGTGATCACGTCGCCGGCGCAGATCGACGTCACGCGTGAGATGTCCGGCCGGGCACTCAAGCTGAAGTTCGACGACGAGCCGCTGCGTCGATCGCTGAAGGAGAACCTCGAGCTCGCCGACAAGGCGGCCGAGGTCCGCTGGTTCCACAGCAACGTCGGCCCGTGGCTGATCGCGCTGCTGATCGCCTTCGGGATCACCTCGGCCAACCCCGCCGGAATCCTGCTGATCATCGCCGTCATCGGCCTGTACACGGTGACCCACCGCATGCCGGTGTGGAAGCACAACTCCAAGGCCATGGGCATCGCCCGGCGAGGGATCTAGGTCGGTGCGGCCTGCGGATCCCGAGCCGGTCAGCCCTCAGCTGGTCACGTTGACCGAGGAGGTGCGCCAGCTGCGCGACCTCTTCCACCGGCGGCTGCTCGAGGACAAGGCGAAGAACCAGCTCTACGAGGAGTTGCGCGGTCAGCTCGCCCTCGCCCGTGGCGGGCTCGCCGAGCAGGTTCTGCTGCCGCTGGTCCGTGAGTTGCTGCTCGTGGTGGACAGGGTGACCGGGCTGAACGAGGACGACGACGTCGTGCTCGACAGCATCGTCGAGGAGCTGCTCGAGCTGCTGGAACGCCGCGACGTCCGGCGGGTGCCGGTGCTCGGCGTGTTCGACCCGACGGTCCACGAGGCCGTCCGCACGGAGCCGCGCGATGACCTGCCCGCCGGCACGATCGTCGAGGTGCTGCGACCCGGTTACCTGCTGGGCGATCGGCTCGTCCGGGCGGAGCGAGTGGTGGTGGCCGCCGCGGCGGTCACCGACCCGGCCGGGCTGCCCGTGCCCGAGGGCGCGGACCGGCCGTGACCGACGTCTACCGCGGAGGCGCAGGTCAGGAACGTGCCGGCCGCCGACACGCCGCCCCACCGGCGTTGCCTCCGTCTGCGGCCGCGGGGGGTGGGCAGGACCGCGCGGGCGGTGGTTCGCCGAGCGTGGACGACGCGGCAGCATCGGTCATCCGGCTCGCGAACGCTGCGGCCGGCGTCAACGACGCATACCGGAGAACGGCGCTACGGGATGCCGACGTAGCGCGCTGGGAGGCCGCCGCGGTGCGCGAGGAGCGCGAGCGGCAGCTGCACGAGGCGGCGCAGGAGCGGTGCACCGGTGTCATCCGGCAACTGGACGCCGTCGTGGCCGGGCTGGCGCCGGGCGTGCTCAGTTGCGGCTGGGACGACCTCGCCGCGGTGGGGCGTCCGGCGGGCATCCTCGACGCTGCCGCCTTCGTGCGCTGCGGCACGTTGCGCGCGCCAGCGGCCGGCCCCGGGGCCGTACCGGCCATTCCGCTCCTGCTGCCGTTGCTCGACCACGGCAACGTGCTGATCACCGCGCCGGGCGACCACGCCGGCGTGGACGGCCTCGTGCAGGAGATCACGCTGCGGGCACTTCTCGGCACGGGAGCCGGCCAGCTCAGCCTGACGACCTACGACCCCCACCTGCGGGCCACCACGGCCCCCTTCACCGCGCTGCGGCAGGTGGACGACGAACTGGTGCCGCCGACGCTGGCGTCCCCCGAGGAGCTGCGCACCCTCCTCGAGGAGCTGTCGCGTGACGTGCGGCGGGTGTCCGAGATGTACGAGGGCGTGCCGACGACCCTGGGGGCCTTCCGCCGCGCTGCCCGCCAGCCGATCGAGCGGTACCGGCTCGTGGTGCTGCTCGACTACCCGTCGGGGTTCGACCACCGGTCCGACGGTCTGCTCCGCACCCTGCTCCGTACCGGCCCGGCCTGCGGCATCAGCTTCGTCCTCCACCACGACACCACCGCCCGGGCCGAGGAGGTGGAACCGGAGCAGCTGTACCCGCTGGCGTCCGTGGTTCGCCTCGGGCAGCCGAGCACCGTGGACGGATACGACGGGTTCTCCGCCGAGGTCGGCCTCGCGCCGAGTCTCGCGATCATCGAACCGGCGATCGCCACGCTGCAGGCCCGGGCCAAGGACGCGGCCGCGCCGAGGATCAGCTTCGGCGAGCTGCACCCCGACCCGGCTGCGTACTGGCGGGAGTCGAGCGCCGAACGCGTCACCGCCGTCATCGGCCGGGCGGGTCACCAGCCGGTGGAGGTCACGCTGGGTGACGAGCGGGAGCAGCGCCACAACGTCCTGGTCAGCGGAGCGGTCGGGCAGGGGAAGTCCAACCTGCTGATGGTGCTCGTGCACAGCTGGGCGGTCCGCTACGCGCCGGCGGAGTTGTGCCTGTACCTCCTGGACTTCAAGGACGGCGTCACCCTGTACCCCCTCGCCCCGCAGGCCGGACAGGAGGGCTGGCTGCCGCACGCCGGCGTGCTGGGCCTGGAGAGCGACCGGGCCTTCGGCGCGGCAGTGCTCCGCCACCTGGTCGGCGAGTTCGAGCGCCGTGCGTCGGTCATCCGACCGCACGGCGACAACATCACCCGCTACCGGCAGGCCCAGCCGGCCGCGCACATGCCCCGCATCATCGTCGTCATCGACGAGTTTCACGTCCTGTTCGAAGAGGACGACGAGTTGACCCGCAGTGCCCTGCTCGATCTCGAGCGGCTGGCCAAGAAGGGCCGCGCCTACGGCATCCACCTCGTCCTGGCGTCGCAGACGCTGTCCGGGATCACCGCCATGCTCTCCAAGCAGGACGGCATCTTCGCCCAGTTCCCGACCCGGCTGGCACTGAAGAACTCCGCGGCTGAATCGCGCGCCGTCCTCGACCAGCAGAACACCGAGGCGGCGAAGCTCCGCTACCGCGGCGAGGTCGTCGTCAACACCGACTTCGGCCAGGTGGACGGCAACCGGCGGGCCGTCGTGGCGCTGGCCGAACCCACGGAGCTGGCGGAATTGCGGACCCGCCTCTGGCGGCAGGCCGGCGATCTCCCTCCGCCGCGGGTGTTCCACGGCGCCGCCGCTGCCGACCTCCTGGCCGTGACCACCAGCACGTCCGCCGATCAAGCGTCGCACCCCAGCGCGTTGCTGGGCCTTCCGGTATCGGTCGCCCCCGACCCGCTGCGGGTGCCGTTCCCACCGGACAGCGGGCGGCACCTGAGCATCGTCGGCGCCGGGGACACCGCGGCAGGGGGTGGGTACTCGGCCGGGGCGGCGATGCTGCAGACGGCGGCCGTCTCGCTGGGCATGGCGCACCCGCCCGGCGAGGCGCGGTTCGTCGTGCTCGACCTGCTGCCGCCGGCGAGCAGGGACCGAGCCATCGTCACCTGGCTGAGCGGTGCCCTGGCGGCGTCGGGCCACACCGCGGAGGTGCAGTCGGCCGACAGCCTGGTGGGCACCCTGCGCGCGATGGCCGAGACCTTGCCCGGACGGCGGGCGGGAGCTCCGGCGACCCCGACGTACCTGGTGGCCTTCGGCATGGACCGCGCACCGAACCTGCGGACCTTCGACCTGGCCACGGGGGGCGCACCGATCGAGGCGCTGCACAGCCTCTGGCGAGAGGGTCCTCAGCTCGGTGTGCACCTGCTCGGCTGGTGGGCCAACGTCCGCGCCTACACCGATCAGCTCGGCCTGGAGGCCGGCGGCATGGTGGACACGCTGGCGGTGCTGCGGGTGAGCCCACAGGACGTCCTCGACCTGTTCGGGCCGTTCGTCTCCTGGACCGGCCCGAGCAACCGGGCACTGGTGCGCGACGTCGCGCAGGCCGGTCAGCCGACCGTCGTCGTCCCGTTCGCCCCCGTGACCGACGAGGACATCGCCCGGCTCGGCCGACGGGGCGCCCACGCATGACCGTGACCCACGGCGACTACCAGCGAGCGTTGCAGGCCCTCCGGGACCTGCCGGCACGCACCGCCGGCGACCTGGAGAGCGCACGCGAGGCGCACGCGCACGCGGAGGCGCTGGCCCGGCGAGCCGTGGACACCGCCGAGGCGCGCGCGGCCGAGAACATGGCGGCCGTCGAAGCCCAGCTGGCCGCCGCCCGGGCCGCGCTGGAGCAGCTGGGCAGGTCGGCCGCGGTGCCGCCGAGGATCCGGCCCAGCGGCGGGCCGAAGGCGGCGACGTCCGCCGATGTCTCCCGCGCCCTGGGAGCCCTCGCCGCCGGGGTGGAAGCGGTGCGACAGGCGGTGCGCGCGGAACTGGCCGGCACGGAGGCGCCCGACGTCGCGCCCGACCGGGAGACCGTCCGCAGGGAACCCGGCGGCCCCCGAGCCGAGCAGCCTGCGCCGCCTCCTCGCCTCTCACCGCTCCGTCTGGCGGCGGCGGTCGCCGCCGTCGTTCTCGTCGTCCTGGTCATCGTCCTCGTCAGCCGGTAAAGGAGCCCAACCGTCATGTCGCAGCTCGGACAGCTCAAGCAGCAGATCAACTCCATCGGCAACGACGCCAAGACGACCGCGCAGGGCCTGGGCGGTTTCAAGAGCAAGTTCTCGCAGTCGGTCAGCCAGGTGTCGGCCACCATCGGCGGGAGCAGCCAGCGCGTCGACCAGCAGATGATCCAGACCCTCCAGGCGGCCGAGAAGCAGGTCGACGCCGCCATCGCCGCGCTGCAGCAGGCCGCCCAGTCGGCGAACTCGTACGCGTCCTCCCTGTAGCGGCGACCTGCCTCGACGCAGCGGTCGTGTCCGAACTCCAGGTCCTCTGCGATGCGCTGACCGCGCTCAACCGCGACATCGCATCCATGGCGCAGGAACTGCACGGCAAGGCGCTGGCGTACAACCGCGCCGCCACCAACGCCGCGGCGGTGGCTCGAGCCGCCGAGGGGCCGGGAGCGGTCGCGCTGTTGCGCACCACCGAGGCGCTCGCGGCCGCGGCGCGACACTGCGCCCAGGCCGCCGCGTCGCTGGCCGCTGCCGGCCGCGAGGGGCAGGCGTACGTCCAGCGGACGGTCGGTGCGACGGCGGGGGGCGCGGCAGGTCCGGGCGGGCCGGACACCGGGGGAGCAGGCGGCGGGGAGACCGGCTCGGCCGCGCGCGGGGTCATGTCCGTCGACGAGATCCGGGCCTGGCTGCCCCAGATCAATCCCGGCTTCACCGGGGACCCGTTCGACCCGCGCTCGAGCAACTGCGGGAGCTGCGCCGCGGCCGTGTTCGCCAAGCTCTCGGGTGGCGCAACGAAAGCCGCGGCGCTGGACACGCTCTCGACCCAGGAGATGGAATCGGTGACCGGGCGCAAGCAGATCGGGCTCTCGCCGGCGGAGATCGAACAGCGGCTGATCCAGGCCGGTCCGGGGGCCCACGCGGTCGTGGGAGTGGATCGGCAATTCGGGCCGGGGCACTGGTTCAACGCCTACTATGACGGCCACCAGGTCCTGGCGATCGATGGGCAGTCCAACACCGTGGGGAAGTGGCCACCGGACTACGGCTCCGCGAGCTGCCCGGTCGTCTACTGGGATGCGGGAGTGTGAGTCGGGCATGAATCCGGACGATGACGTGGCCCCCGGTCCTACGGGTGTCGCGGCGCGCTACCTCGGGCTGTCGGCAGAGGATGCCGCTGCCCACAGCCGCCGGTTGGAGGATGTCGACGGCTACTACTTCTGGCAGCCGGTGCGGGGTGGGGGGGCGTTGATCGTGTCAGCGGACGGTTCCCTGCTGTTCGCCAACTCCAGCGTCCCGTTCGATCGGCACAAGGAGGCGTTCCTCGCCGGCCGGCGCACGGATCCCAGCGCATTCGACCGGTAGGCGGTTGACGGGGTGCTGCCACCCATTTCGTCCGACGTTCGTGTCGTCTCCCCTCAGCAACGCCCTGGGTGGCGACGGGTGCCACGGACATGCGCCGATGTGGCCGCCGTGACGGCCAATGTGCGCTCTTGCGCCCAGTTTGCGCTGATTTATCGCACGCGCAGTCCTTGTCGGGCAGGTCCGGCCGGGTTTTAGTAGCGGAAGCCGTACCGCAACGCCTTCCCGGGCGGGCGTCCGCCGGCAACCCGGATCCACCGTCCGGGACCTCGTCCAGACGCTCGGGAGGGGCCCATGCCGTCCGCATCGGACGAACGGACCGCGCACGGGGGCAGTCGGCACGGACCCTGGCCGGTGCGACCGCTGGGCGCACCGCTGGTCCCGCAGCCGCGGTCCGGTGCCGAGGACGTGCTGCGGGTCACGGTGGTGGGCCCGGACGCCGAGCAGCGCCGGCGCCTGGCCGGCCTGCTGGCCCAGGTGGCCGGCATCGAGGTCGTCGGATGGGTCGACAGCGCCCGAGCGCTTGCGGCCCTGGATGGGCGGAACCTGGGCGCAGTCGTCTCGGTGCCGCAGCTCACGACGCCGGGAGACCGACTGCGGCAACCCGATCTGTCCCCGCGCCAGCGGGACGTGCTGGTCGCCTACACCGTCGGCAACGACCTGCTCGACGTGGCGGCCCGGCGGTTGCGGATGAAGCCGGAGAGCTTCAAGACACACCTGCGGCGCGTGCGGGCCAAGTACCGCCAGGTGGGGCGCCCAGCGCCGACACGACGCGACCTCTACGTGCGCGCAGTGGAGGATGGCCTGCTTCCGCCGCCTTCGTGATGGCGCAGCGGCCCACGGCAGGTCGGGACGCTCACCGAGGGCTGGGGATCACCGCGCACGTAGCGGCGTCTCGAGGGGCACGGCGATCACCCGGTGCAGGGCGGGTGTGAACAGCAGCCGCCCGCGCGCCCAACGCGGCCGTGGTGGCTACCGCCACGCGGCGGGGCGTGCCGAGTGCGGCCTGGGTGCAGGACAGGAGTGAGGACGGCGAGGAAACCGCGGCGGCGGGCGCCAGCGCGACGGTGTACGCCTCGGCGTTCCTGGGCGACCATCACGTCGCCCGTGGCTCGGCACCCGGTGCGGTCGTCCCGCCGCCGTCCCACGACCCCACCGAGGGGGTTCCGGGTCCGCCTGGTGCCCGGATCCTGAGGGTCAATCCCACCCCCGAGAAGGGCGAGGACGTGTTCCTCGGCGTCGCGCAGGGGCTACCGCATCTCAGGTTCGACGCGCTGGAGGGCTGGCGCTCCCCGACTTGGGCCGACCGGCCGCCGGTCAACGTCCGCTGCGTGCCGCACAGGAGGACCCCGGGTGGCTGTACCGGTCCGTCAAGGCTGCTTAGCATGGCCGGCGGGCTTCGTGTTCCGTGGCGGGGTTGCCGGAGGCCTCCGGGGTGCCGGAGAACCGCCCTACATCCCCGCGGCGCGTGGCCAGGGCGGCGGGCTACGCGCCGGGCGGGTTCGGGGAGAGCTCCGGACGGCGGGCCGTCGGCGGCCGCCACCCGGTGGTGTCCCGGCGGAACGGCTCGGCGAGCTCCGGCTCGGCCGGCTCGACGAGGACGCCGCGGGTCGCCGCCAGGTCGGCCGGGTCGACGGTGATCGAGCGGAACACGCCGTGGTCCAGGGCCGGCGCGAGGTCCGGCCGGGCGGCGTACACCTCCGCTTCCGCCGTCCGCACGACGAAGACGCACGGGGTGCTGGCGGGGGAGCCCAGGTAGGGCTGGGAGGTCGCGCCCGCCATCGTGTGCCAGGGCAGGCCCATCGCACGCACCAGCCGGTGCACCCGGTCGTCGAGGATGGTGACCATGCCGGGGATCCCGCAGTTGCGGGCGTACCGCCAGATGCCGTGGCACAGGGCGACGCTCACCTCGGCGCCCGCGGCGCCGGCGCGGTACCGGGGGTCCACGGCGAGGCTCGCCACGTCCCACACGGCCCCGGGCGCGAGCCCGACCGTGCCCAGGCTGTCGGCCACGGGCAGCCGCCAGGGGTCACCCGCCACGTCGACCAGGGTCTTCACCGGCGTGTCGCCGGCGGTGATCAGCCGCGCGGTGCCGAGGGCGGCGCCGCTCTCCTCGTCGATCACCGCGACGAACCGCGACCGCGCCTCGTAGTCGCCGTACTCCTGCTCCAAGAGCTCGGGCGTGTTGCCGAAGGCCTGCAGAAAGACGTCGGCCTCGACCTGGCGTGCGGCGTCCCGTTCGGCGGGGGAGTGTGCCACCAGCAGACGGAGGGCCATGTCAGAAGGACTTCGCGACGACGGTGCGGGCGGCGAAGAAGTCGGCGGTGAACGCCACGGCGACGTCGGGGTCGAACGCCTTGCACGTGTAGATGTCGACGGAGAAGAACAGCCGCGGCTGCTCCCAGGCATAGAAGTGCGCGCCCGAGGTCTCCCAGTGGATCCATCCGGCCCAGCCGTAGAGGTCGGAGCGGTGCGTCACCGGCTCGAGGAGCTGGACCATGTCCACCTCGCGGGAGAGGGCCGAGAGGTACGTGCGGATCTGGGCATCGTCCACGGGCGCGGCCGGGTAGCCCTCGATCACGAGTCGCTGCCGGAGGATCTCCGGAGCGAGGTCGCGCCAGGCGACGGGGGAAGCGAGCAGGTCAGGGGCAGGGGAAGGCGGCGTCACCCGCTCATAGTCCACAAACGGCAACGCTGCGTGGTGATCACGGTCGGCGTGTCGCCCGGTCGCGCGTCACCCCGGAGTGTCCTCCTCACCCGGCGGAGTCAGTCGGGGGTCCACCCCCGGCTGAGCTGCGGGATCAGGGCCGCGTCGACGAGCCCGGAGTCGGAGGCGGCCAGCCAGTCCAGGAAGTCCTCGACCGGCATGGGGCGCGCGAGGGCGTACCCCTGCGCGACGTCGCACCCGAGGCGGGCGAGCGTGGCGCTCGTCGCCAGGGTCTCGACGCCCTCGGCCACCAGGCTCAGGCCGAGGGCGTGGGCGAGCGCGACGGTGCTCTGCACGATGGCCGCCGCCCGCGGGTCGCGGTCGACGTCGGCGGTCAGGCTGCGATCGAGCTTGAGCTCGTCGGCCGGGAGGTGCCGCAGGTAGGCCAGCGAGCTGTACCCCGTGCCGTAGTCGTCGATGGAGGTGCGCACGCCCGAGGCGCGCAGGTCGGCGAGCACCGTGCGGCCGCGCTCGGGATCGGCCATGAGGGTGTCCTCGACGAGCTCCAGCGTGAGCGCCCGTGCGGGCAGGCCGTGCCGGTGCAGCGCGGCGGCGACCTTGCCGGCCAGGTCGAGGTCGGTGACGTTCGCCGCCGACAGGTTCACCGACACCGGCACCTCGCGCTCGGGCCACCAGCGGGCGGCCGCGGTGAGCGCCAGTTCGAGCACCCGGTCGGTGAGCGGTCGCAGCAGCCCGGCCTGCTCGGCCGCCGGCAGCAGGTGGGCGGGGGAGAGCAGCCCCCGGGTGGGGTGGTTCCACCGGACCAGCGCCTCGGTGCCCACGATCCGGCCGTCGCGCAGGTCCACCTGCGGCTGCAGGAAGACGCAGATCTCGTCCCCGTCGAGGGCGGTCCGCAGCTCCTCCATGGTGCGCAGGCGGCCGCTGCCGGCGGTGCCGGTGACGGGGTCGGGCACGTAGACGTGCACCCCCTCGCGGGCGCGCTTGGCGCTGTACATGGCGACGTCGGCGCAGTGCAGCAGCTCCTCGACGGTCGCCGCCGGGGCCGGCGTGGTGGCGACGCCGATGCTGACGCCGACGTGCAGCCGGACGTCGGCGACCGTGAACGGTGCGAGCAGCAGCTCGCGCAGCCGCTCGGCGAGCGCCCGTGCCTCGTCGGCCGCCGCGGCCGGCATCAGGACGGCGAACTCGTCGCCCCCGAGCCGGGCCAGGACGTCGCCGGCGCGCAGTGAGCCGAGCAGCCGCGGCCCGATCTGGCGGAGCAGGTCGTCACCGGCGGAGTGGCCGAGGCTGTCGTTGATCTCCTTGAACCCGTCGAGGTCGAGCAGCAGGAGGGCGGCGGGCTGCTCTGGCGTGGCCGACGCGACGACCCGCTGGGCCCGCTCGATGAGCGCCCGGCGGTTGGCGAGGGCGGTGAGCTCGTCGGTGCGCGACTCCAGCTTGACCTGGTTGTACCCGCGCACCTCGCGGAAGGTGACGGCGATGCGCACGACGCCGGCCAGCACGCACCCGATGGCCAGCCAGCCGGCGACGTCGGGCACGGGCTGCGACCAGGGGCTGAGCACGACGAGGCTGGCGACCAGGCAGGCGAGCGGCACGGCCAGCAGCCGCCAGCCGGTGCGGGAGCCGCCGCTGCGGAGGAGCCGGGGTGGCTCGACCGCGCCCGCGGCGGCGGCGGCGGCCAGGACGACGGAGGCGAGCCAGCCGAGCTCCAGCGGCCCGCCGTCGACGTAGGTGCCCTGCATCTTGAGGCCGAACAGGATGAGGTCCGACAGGCAGATCAGGCCCAGCGCGGCGCCGAGCAGCACGAAGGTGCGGTCGAGGCGCACGCCGAGGATGCCGCCGACGGCCATGACCATGCCGATGAGCAGGATCGTCGTGATCGGTGCCGCGAGGTCGACGGCCGCCACCGGTCTCTCGCCGGGGTCGGTCAGCAGGTAGGGGCCCAGGAGGAAGGCGACGCCGGCGGCGAGGCTGCCGAGGGCGGCCACCACCCCGTCGAGCCACATGCTCGGGTGGAAGCGCGGCACCCGGGTGCGGATCAGCACGACGACCGGCACGTACATGGCCAGGTAGGCCACCAGCATGACCGCATGCGAGAGGGTGGACGACGGTTCGTTGCCCTCCAACCCGGCGGAGAGCACGCGCAGCACGTTGCCGAGCGCGCCCAGGACCAGGGCGACGGCGAGCGTGCCCCAGGCGATCCGCTCCGACCGCACCCGCCGGGCCGCCATGACGCAGACGGCCGCGGCGGCGAGGTAGGGCAGGTTGTAGAGGACGACGTCGTAGGTCCGGTCCCACGCCGCGCCGGCCGGCCGCGGCCCGATGCCGGTGGCGAAGAGCGCGACCAGCCCGATGGTCAGGAGCAGCGCGCGGCCGGGGCGCCGCCGCAGGGCAGCGTCCTGGTCTGGCTGGTGCATGGCAGGGGCATCGGCCTCGGGACGGCGCGGGTTCACCCGTCCCGAGGCCCGGATCACCCGGAGGGGGGAGCCGCCGCGCTGTCGACCGGGCAGCGTCACGGACGCGACCTCGGCTGCCGATGAGATAGGTGTGGGGCAATCCGATGAGCATGCAGCGGTACTGCCGTGGACGGTGGATCACGATGCCGACCCGGCGACGATGAGCGCCACGGTCGTCCTCCGCAGTTCCGGAGCCGAGAGCTACGGCCGCCACGCCGCGCCGCCGTCCGCGTACGGACCGGCCGACGTCCACCGCTTGGCTCCCGTGCCACCTCCCCGTCTCCGTCCGGCGGTGCAGGCCGGGGCCGAGGATCCGGCGGGGGCGGCTGCCGACGACGCGGCGGAGCCCGAGGCCCGGGACCGGTCCTCCCGTGAGGGGTCGATGACGAGCATCGGATTCTGGGCCCGTCTGCGCCTGCTGCCCAAGGCGGCCTGATGCGCACGCCCTGGTTGCGGGGGACGGGCACGGCGCGCCGACGCACGTAGCCGGCCAGCTGTCACGCATCAGCCGTGCGCCGCAGGTCGACGCTTTCCGAGCCGACGCGCACCGACCATCCGGCTGCACGGGCCGGCCCGGGCATGGTCCGGGGACCGTCCATACCGGCCGTCCGGATCAGACGCCAGATACGTGGCGTGACGGTATGCGGGGGGCTGGTAATCGCCAGGGTGACGAATTCGATGGAGGCCGCTTCGTCCCCGTGACGGCCCGCCGCAGCCAGTGGGCCGAGCGCAAAAAGATGGCGCAAATCATGGTTTAGGCAGTCGGACTGATGGAGTGTTCACCTACCGAGCCCGACGCTCGGGGGCTCGATGAAGAGCCGGGCAGGCGAAGAACCGTCGGCGATCACGTGGTCGCCTCAGCCGGCGGCGAGTCAGTGGCGAACCCAGGCCCACCGTCCAGCTCTCACGGGGTCCCGCCATGCCTTTGCTCGTCCTGCGCTCCACCATGCCCGAAGCCTGGTCGGTCCTCCGATGAGCCGGCGCGAACGCGGCGTCTGGTGGGCATCGATCGCCATGGGTGTCCTCGGTCTGGCCCTCTTCGCGCAGTTCTGGTTCGATCCCGCCCGGATCGACGACGCCTCCCCGCACGCACCCCGGTGGGCGGTCGTCACCCTCTTCGTCCTGCTCACCTTCGTGGTGTGGCACCGGATCGTCATGGACGCCCTCGGGCACGTGGTCAGCCGCCGACTGCCGCAGTACGCACCCCCGCCGCTCCCCGAGCCCGGCCTGCGCGTCGCATTCATCACCACGTTCGTGCCCGGGAGCGAGCCGCTGGCGATGCTCGCCCGGACGCTCGAGGCGATGCTCGCAGCCGAGTACCCGCACGACACCTGGGTGCTCGACGAGGGCGATGACCCGGACGCCCGCGAGCTGTGCCGGCAACTCGGCGTGCGGCACTTCAGCCGGAAGGGCGTCGACCGCTGGAACCAGCCGGAGGGCCGGTTCGCCGCGCGGACCAAGGGCGGCAACCACAACGCCTGGTACGAGGCGCACGGCAACGGCTACGAGGTCGTGGCGCAGATCGACACCGACTTCGTCGCCCGACCGGACTTCCTGACCGCGACCCTCGGCTACTTCCGGGACCGACGGACCGGCTGGGTGGTCACCCCGCAGGTGTACGGCAACACAGGCACCCTCGTCGCCCGAGGCGCGGCACAGCAGCAGTACACCTTCTACGGCCCCTTCCTGCAGGGCATGAGCGCGCGAGGCATGGCCATGATGCTCGGCGCCAACCACGTCGTCCGGGTGGCGGCGCTGCGGTCGGTCGACTGGTACGAGGGTCACATCACCGAGGACCTCGCCACCGGCATCAAGCTGCACGCCGCCGGGTGGCGTAGCCACTACGTCCCGCGTGCGCTGGCCGTTGGAGAGGGGCCGTCCACCTGGCTGTCGTACTTCAACCAGCAGGCGCGTTGGGCCTACGGGTGCTTCGCGCTGCTGTTCCAGGTCACCCCGCGACAGCTCCGGAAGCTGGGGCCGGGCCGGGGGTCGCTCTACCTGTGGCTGCAGCAGAACTACTTCAGCGGGCTGGCGTTCGTCCTCGGTGCGTCGTTGATCGCCTTCTACTTCGCTACGGGGATCGCCCCGGCCTCGATCCCGCTCGTCCCGCTGCTGGCCTGCTATGCGCCCTATCTGGTCTGGCGGCAGGCGCACACGTTCTGGATGCAGCGGTTCAACGTGACGCCGGAGCAGGAAGGCGGCTGGCACTGGCCCGGTCGGCTGGTCGGCACGGTGGTCCAGCCGGTCTACGCCCTCGCCCTGGCCTATGTCCTCGTGGGGCGGCGGCTCGTGTTCAAGGTGACTCCCAAGGGGGCTGGTGCAGAGCGCCTCACCCCCTTGGCGGTGTTCCGGCAGCACCTGGTGCTCGCGGTCCTCATGGCGACCGCCACGGTGTGCGGGGGCATCCTGGGCCACACGGGCTGGCCGATGGTGGCGTGGGCCGTGGTCATCGTGGTCGCGATGGTCGCCGTGCCCGTCGCGGAGCTGCCCCGCCGGGTCGCCGTGGCGATGGCCGGACGTCGACCGGTCCTCCGAACGGCTGGACGCCACCGAGTGCGCTTCGAGGGCAACCGGGCCGCGGTGGCCGGCGGGCCGGTCACCGCTGCCGGGCAGGTGCCCCTGAACCACGTGGCCGTGCCGGTGCAGCGGGCGGCAGAGGGCGGCGTGGCGGTCCCGTCGACGCTGGGTCAGCAGGTTCAGTCCGGCTCGTAGACCCGCACCCAATCCACCAGCATGGTGGCCTTCTGTGGCGTGGAGGCGTCCGGCGGCCCCGGCAACCGTCCTCCCACGGCGACGTTGAGCAGCACGTAGTGCGGGCTGTCGAAGGGCCATGCCGCGCCTTCGGGGACGTCGTCCCGCGTCACCGTGCCGGTGACCTGGTCGTCGATGAAGAAGGTGATCCGGTCGGACGACCAGTCGGCGCCGTAGACGTGGAAGTCCTCGGAGAGTGGGTCGTCGACGGGGGTGGCGATCGTCTTCAGCCAGTTGGTGCCGTCCGGGCGCGGGCCGTGCACGGTCTGCAAGGCTTCACGGGCGTCACCGATCGACTCGATGAGGTCGATCTCCCCGCAGGCCGGCCAGCCGACCTGCTGGATGTCCTGACCGAGGGTCCAGGCCGCTGGCCAGATCCCGGCTCCGGAGGGCACCTGGGCGCGGACCTCGATCCGGCCCTCGAAGAAGGTCTGCGCGCCGAAGGTGGTGATGCGCGCCGACGTCCACCGGCGGTCGTCGTCGGGGCCGGTGGCGCGGGCGGTCAGCTGCAAATGACCGTCCCCGTCGAGCGCCACGTTCAGCGGGTCGCCGGTGTAGGTCTGCAGCTCGTCGTTGCCCCAGCCGCCGCCGCCGAGTTCCGGAGTCCAGACCTCCGGGTCGGGGAGGGCACCCGCGGGCCCGTCGAACTCGTCAGCCCAGAGAAGCCGCTTCCCGTCGGGACGGTCCTCGCCACAGCCTCCGACGCCGCCTACGAGGAGCAGCGTGCTGGCCACCGCCGCGAGCCGCCTTCCCCCAAGCACAGGGAACATGCTCCCATCGGCCTGCCGGCACGGTGGCGCCCTCGTCCCGGGTCTGGATGCGGACGATGCCGCAGCACCGGGTTTCGCCGGTGGCCCGTCCTCTGCTGTCAGGTCTGTTCCGGCCGTCCGCCGGATCGGGCCGGTCCACACGTCGGCTCGTGCATCAGCAGGACTGCGGCCTCACTGGCAGACGGGCACGGCGAAGTCGGTGTTGTGCAGGTACGGGCCGCCCGGCGGATCGCCGTTCATGTAGGAATTCGCCGGCGTCCAGAGGCCGTTCCACGGCTCGGTCTCGACCAGGTACCAGAAGCCGTCGGGGCTGACGCTGGGCACGCTCGGTGCGTAGTAGCGGCAGCGCACCAGGATCCGGGTGTGCGGCGGGATGGCCGGGCCGCGTCCCGAGAGCGTGCGCGGGTCGGCGAAGGTGTTGGCGCCGATGCTGCCGGCCTCCTCCTCGACGAGCGTGCCGTCGCCGGTGCTGGGCAGCGGCACGTCGACCAGGTCGGTGGTGGTGGCGGAGTCCGCCGCGGTGCCGCGCTCGCCGATCACGAAGGCGGTGAGGGCGGAGGAGAGGACCGCGACGAGGACCAGGGAGGCAGCCATCAGCGCCCAGGTGGGCAGCCGGCGCCGGGGCGGTGCCGGGTCGGCGCCCTCGGCGGCGGGCTCGGGAGTCGGATCGGCCGGGGCCACCGGAGCGGCGGGGGCACCGCGGTAGGGCCCGCAGGACTCGACGAGAGCGGGCACCCCGGCCGCCTCCGGGTAGCCGGGCATCTCGGCCCGCGCCCACGTGTCGAGCTCGCGGACGGCGCCGGTCACCTTGGTGCGTGGGTAGCTGCCAGCCATCCAGTTGTCGAGCGTGCGCGCGCTGACCAGCCCGCCGGAGCGCTGGACGAGCTGGTCCTTCCCGCCCGCCGCCGCGATCAGCCAGCCCACCTGCGCCACGAAGGGATCGAAGGCCGGGGTGGTGGCCGCTGGCTCTCGCGCCTCGTCCGTCGACCCGCTCATCGGCACCCCCGTGCTCCGCAACTGGTTGCCGGGCAACCTAGCGCAGCAGGGCGGCGCTCCCGTGCAGCCATGCGCAAGTAGTGCTGCGCTCAATCTGCGGGCGGCTTGCACCGCGCCTCCGTTGCCGCGGTGGCGCGGCGCGGGTTCAGTACGAATTGGTACCGCATGGCGGGGTCCGGAGTGCGCACGCCGTCCTCGCCCCTCGGCCCGGCTGACCAGCACGGGGGTGGTCAGCCCGGCCCAGGAGGTCGACGGAACGGCGCAGCGGCCCTGACCCCGCCGCTGCGCCCACTCGACGGGGGACGGACGGGTTCGTGCAGCTGCCGCCGAATGCGCAGGGCGCCCGTGGGCGGTCAGCGCAGCCGGCTGTCGATCGACTGCTGCCAGGCCAGCTCGTCGATGACGGCGCGCTTCTCGACGTCGTCGAAGCGCACGTCCTTCCACCGGCGGCGCTGCTCGTCGCCGAAGGCGCCGCCGCGGTACCAGTCGCCCTTGCGGGTCAGGAACCAGGAGCGGCCGTGGTAGTCCGGCCCCTCGAAGGCCCAGCCGGTCAGCCGGGTGAGGCCGGTGCGCCGGGTCTCCGGCTCGCGCGCGTACGGGAGAAGGTAGAGGCAGACGTCGGTGAACTGGGCGGCGGTGAGCCGGCGCAGCACGTGGACGGCCGAGCGGACCTGCTGCTCGGTGCGTGGCTCGTCGCGGGCGTAGAGCAGCCAGACGGCGTCCTCGTCGGCGAGCTCGAGCAACGTGGTGCGCTGCCGCAGCCGCTCGGCCTCCGCGGCGGCGGCCTCCTCCTCGCGGCGCTTCTCCTCGGCGGCGGCGGCCGCGCGGGCGCGCAGACGCGCGTTGGCCAGGTCGCGGTCGCACACCCGCCAGCCCTGCCACAGGTCGGAGTGGTCGGCGCAGACGGCGCGGGTGCACTCGGTGCACTCACCGATGGCGGGCTCACCGCAACGGCAGGTGGCGGCGGCGTCGTCGTCGCGGGTCTGGATGTAGACGGTGCCGCAGCGCTGGGGCGCGGCCGGCGCCGGGACGGGGTCCGTGCCGGAGGGGGCACCGACGAGCTGGTCGACGCGGACGTCGGCGTCGCACCGCCAGTAGCCGGGGAGGATCTGCGCGCGCGTGGCCGTCGCCCCGCAGGAGGGACAGGGCATGCCGCGAAGGGTAGGAGCGGTCGCCACTGCCGGCCGGTGGATTCTCGCTGTGTCGGGCGCGCCCGTCCTCTGCTGCCACAGCTGTCCCGGCCGTTCGCGGTCCGCCTCGTCCGCACGACGGCCCACGCGGCCGCCGGAAGCAACGAGGGAAAGGCCTCAGCTGGCCGTGGCGACGTCCTGGTGCTGCACCTCGGAGCGGGCCCCGCAGTAGCTGCACGACTCGAAGAGGCGGGCGTGCGGATCCCACGCAGGGTTGAGCCGGTTCCGGAGGCGTCGGACGTTGCGTGACTCCACGAGGACGACCTCGGTGTTCCCGCACAGCGAGCACGGACGGCCCGCAGGACCCAGAACGTGGCGTGTACGCGGCGTCATGCTCAGAAGGATCACCCTGCGTACGCGTCGCTGCAACGGACGAGGTGACCGTTACCCCGGTTGAGCGCGGGTTCGCACACCTTCCCGCTCGTGTCGTGACGCAGCGTATCGATAACAGTGCGTTGGAGAGTTCGTTCGGGGCTCACTCCGATCCGGCTCCACGCATCACGGATGGGGCTCGATCGACGCGTACGCCGTCGTCTTGGTCCGTCCCGCGGATACTCTCCTGCGGTGCGGGGATGGAAGCTGGACCGGCCGCCCGGGTGGGGCATCGTCACGCTCGTCGCGCTGGTGGTGGTGAACGTTGCCCTGTTCACGCTCATGGCGCTGAGCCCCGAGCCCGCTGACTCCTACGGCGAGTCCCGCCTTGCCGGCGCTGCGGACTCGGCGCCCACTCCTGGGGCGACTCCCGGCGGGGGAGACGGCGTGCCGTCCACCGAATCGGCGGCATCTCCGGTGCTCGCCGTCTACGGCGACGGTTATGCGGCGGGCAACGAGTCGGGTGGGCTGGGGGTGGCCGGCTGGCCGGCCATCGTCGCTGAGCGCACGAACGCCGACCTGCGGTTGCATGCCGTGTCGCAGGCCGGCTACGCCGCGGTTGGCTCCACCGGCCAGGACTTCGCCGCACTCGTCGAGGCGTTCCCCGTGCCCGATGCGGACGTCACGGTCATCTTCGGCAGCCGGAACGACCTCGGTCAGTCAGCCGCCGCCGTTCAGCGGAACGCGGCGGAGGTGATCGCCACCGTTCAGGCCGAGTCGCCGGAAACCTCGATCGTGGTGGTCGGACCGGTCTGGGACGATGCTGACGTGCCGCAGGGGCTGCTGGCCGTGCGGGACGCAGTGCAGGCCGCCGCGCTGGCCGCAGGGGTGACCTTCGTGGATCCGCTCGATGCCGGCTGGTTCGCGCAGGGAAACGGGCTGATCGCTCCGGACGGGGTGTCGCCCAACGACCAGGGGCACGTGTACCTGGCCGACCGGGTCACCCCCCTGGTGGAGTCGGCCCTGGCCGACTCGGCCGACCCCACCGCGTAGTTCAGGGCTACGGCGTCGGCGCCCAGCCGGTCAACGGCGACGCGTCGACGCGCTGTTCACCCGGCTCCGCGGTGGAACGGGCGGCAAGGAGCGTCGCGCCGACGGGGGCAGCATCGTCGCATCCAGTGGTGCCGCGATGGCCGGGATGAGCGACGTGGCCGGGAAGTCGGGGACCGCGGCCCGGGGGGCAGGTACGCCGTGACCGGTCCCGCAGATGGCGTGCAGCAGCGGCATGAGGGAGTCGAAGATCAGCTCACCCACCCGCTGGTGCACGTCGGCCTTGCGACCGATGGGGTCGAAGACGTCGTCGGATTCGCGCTCAGTGTGCCGGCGCGTCGCACGCTGGGCGCCCAACGCGGCCACGAGTGCGTGAGCGCGCTCGTCGAGCGAGGAGGCGGAGGGCAACCGGCGGAGGTCGACCTGTTCGAGGAGGCCGGCGGCTTCACGCAGCGTGTACGTGCGGAACATGGCCCGGGGAGCGAGCTTCAGGGCGTCGCGGCGGTGCCGACGGGTCATGGTCAGCGTCAGATCGGCCGCGTCCACCATGTCCGCCGTGAGCTGGCGGGCGACGAATCCAGCAGGATCCCCGCCGAGCCCGGACAGCACGAGGGCTGACTTCGGCTCCATCCCCTTCCCGACCACTGCATTCGTCCCCGCGCTCGCGGTGCCCACCGCGGCAGCCGATGCCCCGAGGGCGTCATCGAGGAAGGCGCGGGTCAGCCGCTCCCCCATGGGAGAGCGGCAGATGTTCCCGGTGCACACGAAGAGGATCCGCACGCCGCGGAGTCAACACGTGACAGAGGGTCGCCTCCGGAAGGCTGGCCGCTCGGCGGGGTGTCGTCTGTCCGGGGGACACCTCCGTCACACGAGTCACACTGCGTCGACTTTCCCTGCCTGAAGGCTCAACAAATACGGATCAGGGCTGTACCGTCCTACGAGGTTTCCCCCGGCAACGACCGGGGAAAGGGGTAGGGCTTCGTGGCAGGCCCACCTGGTGAGCGGGGGCTTGTGTGGAACTGAAGGACGTGCTGCAGGCGATCCGTTCGGGCTGGTGGATCCTGGTCTGCACGGTGCTCCTGGCCGTCGGCGTCGCCGGCTTCCTGACGTGGCAGGCCACTCCGCTGTACTCGTCCTCGACGCAGCTGTTCGTGTCGACGTCCACGACGACGGACACGTCTACCGCGTACCAGGGCAACCTGTTCTCCCAGCAGCGAGTCACGTCCTACGCCCAGCTGCTCACCGGCGAGGAGCTCGCCTCGCGCGTGGTCGCGGATCTCGGTCTCGAGCTGACGCCGGCGGAGGTGGCTGCCAAGGTCACCGCCACGGCTGTCCCCGAGACCGTGATCCTCGAGGTCAGCGTCACCGACTCGTCGGCGCAGCGCGCCCAGGACATCGCTGCCTCGCTGGCGCAGCAGTTCACCCAGCAGGTGACGGAGCTGGAGACTCCCGAGGGCGGTGAGGCCTCCACCGTCAAGGTCACCACCGTGGAGGGCGCCGACCTCAACGAGGCACCGGTCAGCCCGGACCCAATCCGCAACGTGGCCCTCGGTGCGGTTCTCGGGCTGCTGCTCGGCCTCGGGCTGGCACTGTTGCGCAGCCGGCTGGACAACACGGTGAAGACCCCCGAGGAGATCCGGTCCCTCACGGGAACGGGCGTCATCGGCACCGTGCTCGAGGACCCGCGCCTGGCCGAGGAGCACCTCGTCGCCGACCTGGACGATCACTCGATCAGCGCGGAGGCCTACCGGGCCATCCGCACGAACCTGCAGTTCCTCGATGTCGACCACCCGCCGCGGGCGATCATCGTCTCCAGCGCCATCCCTGGTGAGGGCAAGTCGACGCTCGCCGTCAATCTCGCGACGGCGCTGGCGCAGCAGGGCAGCCGCGTCATGCTCATCGAGGCCGACCTGCGCCGCCCGCGGATCACCCGCTACATGGGTCTGATCAGCGGTGCCGGGCTCACCAACGTGCTCGCCGGCACGGCCGCTCTGCACGAGGTGGCACAGCCGTGGGGGGACGGGAAGCTCACCGTGCTGGGGGCCGGCCCCATGCCGCCGAACCCGAGCGAGATGCTCGGTTCGGCGCAGATGCGCGCGCTGCTCGACCAGCTCAAGGCGACGAACGACTACGTCATCGTCGATGCGCCTCCGCTGCTGCCGGTCACCGACGCGGCGGTGCTCTCGGTGCTGTCGGACGGCTGTGTCATCACCGCCCGCTACGGCAAGACCCGGCGGGAGGAGCTGTCCGAGGCCGCGGCCGCTCTGCAGCGCATCGACGCGAAGCTGCTCGGCGTGGTGCTCAACCGTGTGCCACAGGCGGCCGGCGCCGCGCGCGGCTACGGCTACGGCTACACGTACGAGGCCGATCCCGGCCGGGAGACGACGGCCGACACCGGGAACATGGTCAGCCCCGGTGCCGCGCGGAGACGTGGCCGGCCGCAGTACGACGTGACCGGCCCGCTGCCGGCCGTGCCGCCGAGGCGGTAGCTGCGGCAGGTGAGTTCGCGGCCGGTGTATCTGCGCCCCAGCCGCTGACGAAGTGAATTCCTTATTGGTGCGCGCCCGAACGGCGCGCAGTGCTGGACGGGGGTCGGCATGACGGAGCGACGGAGGACGTGGCGGTGGAGACTGCGCCGCTGGGGTCTGCTGGCGGCTGACGGAATCTTCCTCGTTGTCGGCCTCTGGCTGGCCAGTGCGGCGCGCTACGAGGGAAACTTCGGCAGGATCGACACGCAGGGTGTTCTGATCATCGGCCTGGTGGGCGTCCTGACGTACGTGGCGCTGTCTCCGCTATTGCGGCTGCACCACGGGCGGTACCCCGTGGGCAGCGTCGACGAGTTGCTGGTTCTGGGCCTCGGCGTCGCCTGTGCGGCGGGGGCGCAGACGCTGGTCAACGCGGTGGCCGGTGTGCCTCGCATGGTCCCGCTCTCGACCCCAGCGGTCGGGGCTGTCCTGGCCGTCGCACTCATGACGGCGTTGCGGCTGGCCATCCGGCGGCAGCGGGAAGGTGCCTCCCGGCCACGCCGAGCCGAACTCACGCTCGTCTTCGGAGCCGGCGACGCGGGACACCAGCTGGTGACGTCCATGCTCACCAATCCTGAGAGCCCGTATCTGCCGGTGGGACTCCTGGACGACGACCCGCGCTGGCGGCACGCCCGCATCCGCGGCGTACGAATGCTCGGTCGTCGCGGCGACATTGGGAAGGCCGCAGCAGAGTCCGGCGCGTCCACGCTGATCATCGCGCTGCCTTCGGCGGACTCCGCCCTGATCCGAGACCTCTCCGCACGGGCGATAGAGGCCGGCCTCACCGTCAAGGTGCTGCCGCCGCTGTCCGGCCTGCTGGACCACCGCGTCGGTATTCGCGACGTCCGGGACATTGACATCGCCGATCTGCTCGGGCGGCACCAGATCGACACCAACGTCGGTGAGATCGCGGGCTATCTCGAGGGCAAGCGGGTGCTGGTCACCGGGGCCGGTGGCTCCATCGGCTCCGAGCTGTGCAGGCAGATTCACCGGTTCGGCCCGGCCGAGCTGATGATGCTCGACCGCGACGAGTCGGCCCTGCACGCCGTGAGCCTGAGCATCCACGGCGAGGCGAAACTGCACCTGCCCGAAGTGATCCTGGCGGATATCCGGGACGGCGAAGCGCTGCGGGAACTCTTCCTGAGCCGGATGCCGGACGTGGTTTTCCATGCCGCCGCGCTGAAGCACGTCAACATGCTCGAGCAGTACCCGAGTGAGGGCTGGAAGACGAACGTCCTCGGCACGCGAAATGTGCTCGAGGCGGCTGTCTCAGTCGGGGTGAGCCACTTCATCAACGTGTCGACGGACAAGGCGGCGGACCCGGTCAACGTGCTCGGCCGCACCAAGCGGATGGCCGAGCGGCTGACCGCCACCTATGCGAAGCGCAGCGAAGGTCGATTCCTCTCGGTGCGCTTCGGCAACGTGCTGGGCAGTCGAGGGTCGGTCCTGGAAACTTTCGCCGCCCAGATCGCCTGCGGTGGCCCGGTCACTGTCACCGACCCCGACGTCACTCGCTTCTTCATGACCATCCCCGAGGCGGTCGAGCTGGTCATCCAGGCCGGCGCGATCGGAACCGGCGGTGAGGCCCTAGTGCTCGACATGGGACAGCCGGTGCGGATCGCGGACGTCGCAGCCCAGCTCATCGCGATGGACGGCCGACCGATCGAGATCCGGTACACCGGGCTGCGGCCGGGGGAGAAGCTGCACGAGGAGCTGTTCGGCCGGGAGGAAGTGGACAGCCGACCGGTGCACCCGCTCATCAGCCACGTGCCGGTGCCCGCGGTCGAAGGCGACCTCGACGGTTGGTTGCTGCGACGCGTACCGCCGCTCGAGGCGATACTGGGGCTGGACGGCCTGGAGACGCGGCTCACTCGGTCGGGGGCACCGCAATGACTTCCGCACCGGCTGGCGCAGCGCAGTGACAGCCGGTCAAACCGCGGTTACGGCTGCTGCCGCATGCGCAGCTATCGCTGTGATCGTCCTGATTGGTATCCCCCCTGTTCTGCGGAGATGGCAGGTGGTCGACCGGCCGAACGCCCGCTCATCCCATGACCGTCCGGTCCTGCGCGGTGGTGGACTGGGCTCGGCGACCGCATTGGTAGCCGTGAGCTTGCTGTTATGGGCGCTTGCCGACCCCGCGCACGTAAGCGGGGCTTTCCCTCTGCTTTGGGGCGGGACCATCCTGACCTTCGCGGGTCTGGGGTGGACCGAGGATGTGCGCGGCATGACCGTCAAGGCTCGCGCGGTTTCGCAGCTAGCATTCAGCGCCGTTACGGTGACCTCGCTCGGAGTCCTATTCGGCGCACCCTGGTGGCTGATGGTCGTGGTCGTGGTAGGCCTCGCTGCCTTCGTAAATGCGGCGAATTTTATGGACGGGCTCAACGGCCTGTCCGGACTGTTTGGGGTGACTGCCGGCCTCAGCTATGCGGGGCTAGGGGCGGTCGCTGATCTGCCGTGGCTGCTGGTCGGAGGCGCGTGCGTGGCTGCCTCCTTCGCCGTATTCCTGCCATGGAACGCCGTGCGGCCAAGACTGTTCCTGGGCGATGTCGGCAGCTACGCCCTGGGTGCTGCAGTCGGGTCCTTGAGCGTGGCCGCAGCCTTTGCCGGAGCCCCGATTGTCGCCGCCCTGGCGCCAGTTGCTGTCTACCTCGTCGACACGGCCTGTACATTGGTGCGGCGAGTGTATGCGGGTGAACGCTGGTTCGAGCCGCATCGCAGCCACATTTATCAACGACTGAACCAAGCAGGCCTTCCGCATCTCGCTGTGGCGAGTGTTGTCGCCGTGGCCACTTCAGCATGCGGCTTGCTGGGGCTGGTGTGGACGACGTCCGGCACCAGCGGTCGCGTAATGGCGGGGCTTTCGATGGCTGTGGTACTGGCCGGGTACCTCAGCTCTCCTCACCTCCGCTTGGCTAAAAAGGCTCAAGCCACACGAGCACCGGCGCTCCGGCTTAGGAGGCGGTAAAACGATGACGCCTACTTCTGCCCCCCTGCGGGTCGGCGTTGTCGGCATGTCCGGCTTTATCGGCTCCCACGTTGCACGCGCATTGCTTCGTCGCGGACATAAGGTCACTCGGATCCCCAGTCCGCGCGTAACCCTCGACCACCGTAAGCCCCATATTGATGTGATGCGAGATGCGCGACTCCTTGAGCGGACGCGCTCCGACCTGATGGAACAGCTTGCCACGAGCGACGTTGTTGTGAACTGTGCCGGAATCCCAGACGCTGGAGCCCCAGGGACACGGGAACTATACGGGGCCAACGCATTGCTGCCTGCCCTTCTGGGTGTCCTGTGTGCGGATGCCGGCGTATACCGACTCCTTCATGTCTCGTCCGCGGCGGTGCATGGACGGGCACCAGTATTGATTGAAGGCGGTCCAGCCAGTCCCTTCTCGCCGTACTCGCGCAGCAAACTGATGGGGGAACTGTTGCTCGTGAGGGCGACGGCGGCGATGAGCGGAATGGACGTCATTCGCTACCGGCCAACATCGGTACATGGCGTCACGCGTGACGTCACCCGCCGTCTCGTTGCAATCGCACACAGCCCGTTGAATACCATCGTCGGCGATGGGGCTGCTCCGACACCACAGGTGTTGGTGGAGGACGTCGCTCGTGCCGTGGTCCTATTGGTCGAGTGCAAAGAGCCTCCCCGGGACCCGGTCCTCCATCCGTGGGAAGGCCTGACGACCGGTAAACTGATGACGCTCCTAGGGGATGGGCGCCATCCCCGCAAGGTTCCAACTGTCGTAGCCCGTCGAGTCCTACAGTTATCGTCCATCATGCCCAGCCCAAAGATGCAGGGCCTCAGTCGAAAGCTCGAGATGCTTTGGTTTGGTCAACGCCAAGAGTCCAACGCGCTTGAGCGGTTGGGATATGTGCCAACAAGAGACTGGGCTGCGTGGGCGCGTATGGCGGTGACAGTGCGGCAGCCGCGCCCAGGTGTAGAGGGTGCGGTCTCGAGCAGCCCGCCCGATGCAAGGACGCTCGAGATTTGCGCCTCTGAAGGCTCGGATGATTCTCAATCGCAAGGCTAACGCCTCGCGAGGCATGGGCCGTCGGCACGGAGTGGTGTTCGGCGTGACCTCCTCGCTCAGCGCCAAGACGCTACTCGTCGGGCAAATGGAGTTTCTCTCCCGATTCGGGGGGGCCACACTAATCTGCGATGGTGCAGACGGGGCCGCCGTCGCGCATAGTCAAGGTGCGGCGTTTCGGGAGGTCAGCATTGGGCGAGATCCATCCCCTTTGGCTGACGTCCGCTCGGTGGGGGAGTTGATAAGAGTACTCCGAGAGCTTCGCCCTCAGGTATCTATACTGGGTACTCCGAAAATGAGCTTGCTGGGTGGTCTTGCTGCGTGGCTGGTGCGGGTACCCGTCCGAATATACGTCATGCACGGCCTGCGGCTCGAGGGGGCGACGGGTTTAGGCAGGTGGTTACTGCGCATTGCTGAATGGTCCACGTGCCGACTGGCAACCAAAGTGGTCGTCGTCGGTCACAGCTTGGCGGATGCCGCGGTGTCCAATCGCGTGCTACCACGCAAGAAGATCACGATTCTGGGAGCCGGCACGGCGAACGGAGTCGACCTTGACTATTTTCGTGTGCCGACTGAGGCGGAGAGGGCGAAGGCCCGGAGCCATCTGAACTACAGAGACGAGGAGAGGGTCGCCCTGTTCGTTGGGCGCATCACTCGAGACAAAGGAATCCGGGAGCTCGCACTGGCCTGGCCGAGTATCCACTCAGGGTGCCCCCACGCCCGCCTCGTTCTCGCAGGCGAACTGGAGTTGTCCTCAGACATCGTTGAGTCCTATCGCGAGTTGAGTGCGAGGACGGACGTCAAGGTTCTCGGGCATCGTGATCCGAGGGAGCTGTATTGGGCCGCGGATGTGCTGTTACTGCCCACGTATCGAGAGGGATTCCCGACGGTCGTCCTTGAGGCGGCGGCATGCGGAACTCCAGTCATAACGACCCGAGTCACTGGTTCTCGGGAGTCCGTCATCGAGGGTGTAACAGGTTATCTAGTCGAACCGAGAGACGCTGTCGCCTTAGCCGAAGCGGTACGGTCGCTCATAGAATCGGGCAAGGCCCCGGCGATCGGTGCGGCGGGACGCGCTCACGTTGCGTCGCAGTTCGATCGCAAGGTCGTATGGGAGCACTGGCGCAAATTGTTGCTCGAATGCGGAGTGACCGAGACAGGCTAGCGAACTGCTATGACCCGCAAGTCAAGGTCTGTCGCACAGGACCTAACCTCGGAAGCGCTGAGATCAGCGCCTGCACCGTCGCCCGACCCACCGAGCCCTCTGCAGGTCTCGGTACTCCACTCAACACGTACGGAGACGTTCATTGACAGAGAGAAGGCCTGCCATCGTCGTCGCCTGGCTCGAGGCCTCGACGGAGGGCACGGCGCCTGGGAATCATCTTCACGGGACATTGGTGCGTCTCAGGTGTGCCGGGTACCCGCCAATGCGAGTGCTGAGCAGTGCATCCGCAGGAGACGCGACGCGGCGCTCGCGAATCGTGCGCCTCGTCAGGATCAGCCTACTGGCAATCTTCTCCGCTCGGCCGGGCCGGCTGTTGATCGCCCGCTGGCATCCACTGGTGTGGCCAGTTGTTGAGATCTGGCGCGCCTGCGGAGGGTCCGTGATTCTACTGGTACAGGGCCACCTGACCGACGTGCATTCCGCCCACCCCTGGACGCGACGGTCGTCGATTCTGACAAAGACCGCTGCACGGACGTTTCGACGAGCCAATGGGATCGCAGTGCCGACTTCCGGGCTGGCGCAGTGGCTCTCGGACGTATCACAGCTGCCAGTGAACTCAATAACGGTGCTACCGAACGGGGTCGACCTAACCAGTGATACTGAGGATGAAGCGGCCGCCGCAACTGACTACTCGTACGCGGTATTCACTGGCCAACTCGCGACCTGGCAGGGCGTCGAGACCATGTTGCAGGCGCTCCGCCAGCCGGAATGGCCGACAGAGCTTCACATGGTAGTTGTTGGGGATGGGCCCCAATCGGGGCTGCTTCGCGAGGCGAGCGATCCAAGGCTTCACTGGGTCGGACAGCAGTCGGCCGCAGACGCCAAGGCTTGGCTGCGTGGGGCAATCGTCGCGTTGTCGCCCAAGGACCTTGTGCCAGCTACAGCTCACGGAGCACATCCCTTCAAGGTGCTCGACGCCGCTGCTGCCGGCGTTCCGATGGTTGCGACTTCGGTGCCAGGTCAGAAGGAGCTAATCGAGGATCTAGGCATTGGACTGCTCGTGGGCCCTGGAGATCCTGGGGCGTTAGCCTCTGCCGTGGCTCGCGTATTCGCCGATGCTGACCTTCGTCGGAATCTGTCCGAGCGGGGACGCGAAAACGTCGAGCGCTTCGGTTGGTCCGCGGCGGCAGACGACGTGGCCGCGATGATCGAGCGGAGCTTGGACAAGTGGGCGACCAAGGCCTAAATCGCCCCCCATACTGACATTGGCAGCAACCTGTCGTCCTCGGGCCCGGATCAATTGCGCAATTGGCTCGCCGTCCTCGCCGTCCTCGCCGTCCTCGCCGTCCTCGCCGTCAGTCCCTAGAGCGGCTAGGGCCCGCGGTGTCGGCCGAACGGCTGGGAGCTCTCCGAGTCGGCGGCGCGCGGCAGCTCTGGCGCTGACGCCGCAACGCGTGACTGTAGAGGCGGGGGCCCCATCTTCAGTTGAGGTGCGGAATGCACCGGGGTCGTGACGGTGCGGCGTTATGCCCGCGGCTGACTTCGTCGCCTTGACCATCATGGTCTGGGCACACGAACGAGGTGGCGCGGTCGGAGCACAACCAATCAACATCGGTGTGGCGGTTCCCCGCCCCGATGTGGACTGCCGCGATGTCTGCACTGACGTGGGGTGGCCGGAGCTGGGTGGCGTGAACCAGTGCGTAGGCGGGCACGGCCGTCAAGGGTCCGATCGGGCATCGCAATCTTCTTGGCCGGGGCGCCCGAAGTGCGGTCGCGCGAGTCGGCACCGGAGCGGGTGGAGCTGCATGCAGCGGCGCCCGTACTAGCGGAGCCTTGCCGGAGTCCAGCAAATCCCAGCGCCGAGCACCACTGCTCGACCGACGCGATCAGCTCGGCGCGGCTTGAAGGGCTTGTGCCGCTGCTCGACGGCGCACTCGTGACCTGGTGGTCAGTCCTACCCCAATGCGGCTGGCCCTCATGACCAAGGTCTAAGAAGGCTAGCCTTGCACCACCTGAGTGGCTCCAACATCGCTCAAAGTGCATCGCCAGCTACAGTGTGTGCGGTACTGTACGAGGGTGGTGCACAATCCGGGACGCGATGTACGGCGCCGCGTGGTTAGCATCGACGGGCTTCGAGGCCTCGCTGCCCTATCCGTCGTAGCCTTCCACTACACCTCGTGGTACGGCGAGTTATACGCCGAGGACAGCTCGCGCAGCGTCGTCGACTGGTCATACGGACGCTACGGCGTTCACCTCTTCTTCATCATCAGCGGGTTCGTCATATTCGAGACTAGCCAGCGTTGTGAGCGTTTGCGCGACTTCGTCCTCTCCCGGGTCCTGCGCCTTTTCCCCCTTTACTGGGCCTGCGTACTCATTACGTGGACGGTTGTCACGGCGTTCGGCCCAGACGATCGAGCGGTTAGTGCTATCGATATGCTCGTCAATCTGACCATGTTTCATAGTTGGTTCGGAACTCCCCACGTTGATGGCGTATACTGGACTCTGGCAGTGGAGATGAGTTTCTACTTCATAATTGCGGCCGCCATGGCAGCTAAGTCGCTTCAGGGGCGGCGCTTGGTGCTGCTCCTCAGCACTTGGCTTGTGGCCAGCCGACTCCTTCATGTCGATGTACTTGGCCAGATCCCCGGTCACCACTACCTGCAGATGCTCCTGGCGGCTGACTATAGTCACCTCTTTATCGCCGGAATATGTCTCCATGTCGGCTGGCGTGACAGACATACGCCGTGGACGATCGCTGGGTTGAGTGCTTGCTTGGTCGTGGCCGTTCTGGAAGGCGGGGCCTATGAGGGGGCTGTGACTTTGGGGCTTGTGCTCGTCCTCGTGGGAGCTGTGCACGGCTGGTTTGGCGTGCTCTCTTGGAAACCACTGCAGGTACTGGGCTTGAGCTCCTACGCCCTTTACCTGATCCATCAGAATATCGGCTACGCAGCCCTATCGTCGCTAGAAAAGGATTTGGAGACTCCTGCGTCGCTCTCGGTGATGGTTGTGATGATGTGCGCTGTAGCGGTTGCGCATGTTCTGACGACTTACTGGGATGAGCCCATTCGAAAGTCGCTTACGAGGCGCGCATGCCTCCGGCACTATGTCCGCCCGGCGGGGCGAACTGAGTCCAGGTACGGGAACGCGCACCGTCGGTCTCGCGATGCCTCGAACACGCTGTAGTAGTCGGTCGGACCTTGTAGCCGCGCCGGCAGTGTCGGGCAAGGCTCTCGAAGGAACCTTCGCCGTGGTCAGGCGGCTCGTTAGCTAGACCGACTTGGCGCCACTACACTGCCCGCGACAGGCGGCACACCCCACCCCGCCCTATCCATCGGCGGCGGAAGGTTTCATCACATCTGCTGATGCTCCTGCCAGGCGGCCCCGGACGACTTGAGTGTGGGGGATTCTCTGTACCACCCCCACGTCTACATCCTTGGTGCTGGTCTGACTCGGTCTTGTGCGCCAGATTAGTGGCGCTTTCTGCTCGAGCCTCGCGATTCCATAGCGCCTTCCTGAGCTATGGCAGCGTCGTGCTTCTTGGCAGAACTGGAGCACAAGATGTAGAGCGTGGCGTAGGAGGCCAAGTAGCCGACTGAAAGCGCCGCGACGGCTACGGTGGGGGGCGCCCCAAGGATCGCGCACAGTGTCGGCGCCCCGGCAGTCAGTGCTAGCCGGCCGGCGTCCCAGCCGAGTTGCGCGCCTTGGCGTTCCAGAGCCAACAGCGTGGGCGAGATCGGCGATACGGCGAGTTGAGCGGCATAGCCCACTGCTAGCAGCTGCGCGTAGCGCCCACTCTCCTCCCATGGCGCACCAAAGATGAATGCGAAGAGATCAGGCCCGAACGCCAGTATCGCACTGGTAGGGATCAAGGACACGAAAATGAGCCGGACAACCGCGGCCCGGAGGGCGACCTGAAGGCCACCGGCCTTAGAGCGCAACTTGGCAGTAAGGTCGCCCTGGTAGACCTGAGCCACCGATCGGCCCAATAGTGCAAGCGGAGCGGCCAAGACGCGAACAGTGAGGCCGACCAAACCAACAACAGCCTGCCCGTAGAACACACTTAGTAGTATTAGGGGCACGTGTAACCCCGCGGCATTCAGCAGCGCTGACCACGAGGCAGTCATTGGAAACCGGCGGTACCTTTTCACTGCTGTCCACATGTCCGCACAGCTAGGTCTCGGCTGACGAAGCAGCCCGTCTCGCGACGCGAGGCCGCCTGAGGCTGCCAGTTGTCCAGCAACTACTCCAAAGAGCAAGCCAACTGGGCGCAGCGCCAACGCGCCTGTGGCCACTTGTATTCCTGCAGTGGTCACCCCGTGGGCAAATGCACGACTGCCTAAGGCCTTGTAATGCTGTAAACGCACGAGCCAGCCGGTGAGGATCTGGCTCGCTGCCGTCGCGAAGACGCCGATGCTCAAGAGCCACCACAGTGAGGCAATGCTTTCAGCGCGCAGCGCGTGGGCCGCTGCGTCGCCCACCGCCAGCCACGCGACGGCGACAAGGGCGGAGAAGCCGAAGGCTGTCACGATCGCCGCCCACGCCAAGGCGGTCGCGACGCGGTTCGCTGTAGGCAGCGGTATGGCAGCTTCTAGTCGTCCCGAAGCCACCGAAGCCAGCATGGCAACCATGGCCGTGAAAACTGTAAGAACGCCGAAGTCTGCCGGCTCGAACAGGCGCGCAAGGATGGGAGATGCGAGAAGCCCGACTCCTTGACCAAAGGCCGATCCAAGAACGACCGCCATAAGGCCGCGGCGAAGTGGGCGCGAAGAACCTCGCCTACTTGATGCCTTGTATGAGAGGAATCGTCTCACAGTTTGACCTCGACGTTCAGCACCGGTGTGGTGGGGGTGGGCAGTCGCGCTAGCGCTGGGCGTGCTGTGACAAGTGCGCCCAGCTCGACTGGACCATATCGTGTCGGCCAAATCACGCGCGCCAACTGAGGGGCTGCTGGATACGGTGCGCGGGGGTTCTCGGACCGCATCGTGTGGACACCGGGGAACGCCGGTTGGCTCTTACCATGCGTCTCAGCGACCTGCCCACATCGCGAACGGTCGCGTGGGTTTGCATGCTGGCACGCCCTCCCACATGAGTGCGTTGGTGGCCATCCCGTTCACCCGACCTTCGGCTATGGCTGCGGCACCGACGCGTCCTGAAACGATCTGTTGCGTGTTGACGTATTCGTGTACGCATAGCCATAGAAACTGCAACCTGCTCACCCAAAATGCCGAGAACCGGCGCATATCCGGCCGGAATACCATGGACACCAGTTGGGACGCGCCGCGGTCGATAAGCGTGGCGCGCCCCGGTTCTGTAACGCCCCGAGTTGCGACTTGCTCCCGTGCGGACTGCTTCTGTGTGTGTGTTGGGGGGGGGGGGATCTTGCCGACCTCGCTCGGGGTGATGAGTCCGTGCGCGCCGCGCAGTCCTCGGTTGATTCGCCTGTTGACCTAGTCGGCCGTGGCTTACTCGACGTCGGAGGCGATCGCACGCGCCCGGCGCTGGGTGACTCGCTCGGTACTGAACAGGCGTCATGCTCTTGATCAGCGGGTTGTCGTAGGCGTCTCCCGTCGAGCCGACCGAGGGCGCGACACCTTCTTAGAGCCAGGGGCTCGGTAGACCGCTGCGCGGTGTATCACCTGCCGGCGTCGGGTGATCTATCAACTCGCCGGGCCGACCACAGGTGCTCGCGGGTGCGTTGCCACAGCGCCATCCGCAGCGGCGTCAGCACCAGGTCGGTCATCTCGGTCGTGGTGAACCGCCCCGGGATTGACGGAGGCATTGAAGCCACGGAAGGGTGGAGCAGTGCCAGCACCGAAGAAGTACCCCGACGAGTTGCGTGAGCGGGCCGTGCGCATGGTATTCGATATCCGCGAGTAGACCCGGCAGCGCAAGGGCGCACTCGCCCGGGTCGCCCAGCAGCTGGGCATCAACCCAGAGACGCTGCGCAACTGGGTCAACCAGGTCGAAATTGAAGTGTCGCCCGCGGACCGGCACCTCCAGCGGACCGGACACCTCCAAACTTGGCAGCAGCCAGGAGGAGGCTCCGGCTGGGGAGGGTCAGCAAGTACTCGGAGGAGTTCCGCCGGCAGGCGGCGATGCTCGTCGTCGACGGCGGCCGCGGAGTCCGCGGATATCGCCCGTGAACTGGACGTCAACCACGAGGCGCTGCGGAACTGGGTCGGCGCGCTCAAGCGTGAACGGGCCACGCCCGGCGGTCCGGTGAGCGGTGATGAGCGGGCCGTGCTGGCGCGGCTGCGTCGGCGTGTGGCCGAGCTGGAGCTCGAGAAAGAGATCTCGAGGAATGTCGCGGTCTTCTTCGCCAGGGAGACGGGGTGGTGAGCCGAGGCGAGGTCTTCGGCCTCATCGCCGCGGAGGAGGCCACCTGCGTTGCGCGCCGTCTCCGCCGCGTGCTGGGCTTGTTAAAGGGCGCCTTCTGCGACTGGCGCGCTCGCGGTGGCGGCCCGACCGCCGCCGAGGTCGAGGAGGCCTACGCCATCGAGGCCGTGCGGAAGCACTGGGCCGAGCATCGCCGGGTCTACGGTGTCCGGCGGCTGACCGCCGAGGTCCGCCACCGGGGGCATCGGTGGAACCGCAATCGGGTGGCCCGGCTGATGCGCGCCGGCGGTATGGAGGGAGTCCACCGTCGCTGGCGCGGCAAGTGCAGGCGCCTCAGCGGATCGACCGCAACCGCCCACGGACCTGGTAGAGCGAATCTTCACCGCGTCCGCACCCGATCGGCTGTGGGTCGCTGACATCACCTACCTGCGCACGTGGGAAGGGGTCCTCTACCTGGCGGTCGCCGTCGATGCCTGCAGCGGCGTGGTCGGCTGGGCGATGGCCGACCACCTGCGCACCGAGTTGGTCCTCGACGCCGTCGGGATGGCGGTGTTCGGTCGCAAGCCCGAACCCGGGCTGGTTCACCACAGCGTTTGAGGTAGCCAGTACACCTCCTACCAGTTCGGCAAGACGCTGCGAACCTTGGGACTGCTGGCCTCGATGGGGCAGGTCGCGGCAGCGTTCGACAACGCGATGGCCGAGTCGTTCTTCGCCACGTTAAGGCCGAACTCGTCTACCGGCGGGCCTGGCCCACCCGGCACGAACTGGAGGGAGAGGTCTTCAGCTACATCGAGGCTTCTACAACCCGCGGCGCCGGCACAGCCGACTGGACAACCTCAGACCGACGGCATACGAACAGCTCCTCAAGGAGCAGATAACACAGAATGAGGTGTCCGCCTGACGGGGGCACTTCAAGATCGACGGCGGCGTGCGGCCGGGGACCTCGACCGATGACCGCAAGCGAATCGCCGAGCTCGAGCCGATCTGCCGGGCGCTGACCGCCGCCGGCGCCAAGATCGCCCCGAGCACCTACTACGCGCACCATGCCCGGCCACCCTGGGCCCGGGCCGTCGCCGACGCCCAGCTCAAAGCCCAGTCGCCCGGGTGCACGAGGCCAACCTGGACGTCTACGGCGTCCGCAAGTTCTGGCGGGCACTCAACCGCGAAGGTGTCCCAATCGCGCGCTGCCGGGTCGAGCGGCTGATGCGCGAACTCGGGCTGGCCGGCGCGGTGCGGGGCAAGGTCAAGCGCACCACCGTGCCGGCCGACGCGGCTGCCCGCCCCGGTGATCTGGTCGACCGGAACTTCACCGCGCCGGCGCCAAACCGGCTGTGGGTAGCCGACCTGACCTACGTCGCGACCTGGTCCGGGTTCGTCTACGTCGCCTCCGTCATGGACGTCTACTCGCGGCGGATCGTCGGCTGGCGCGCCTCCACCTCGCTGCGGGCGGACCTGGCGCTCGACGCCCTCGAGCAGGGCCTGTGGCCCCGGGCCCGCAACGGCCCGGGGCCACAGGCCCTGGGCCCGCAACGGCCCGGGACGTGACCGGCCGGGCCCACCACTCCGACCGCGGCGTGCAGTACCTGGCCATCCGCTACACCGAACGCCTCGACGCCGCGGGCGCCGTCCGTTCGGTGCAGCGAGGGCGACTCCTACGACAACGCCGCACCCGAGTCCCTCATCGGCCTCTACAAGACCGAAATGATCCGCCGCCGCGGCCCCTGGCGGGGCCTCGACGACGTCGAACTGGCCACCCTCGAGTACGTCGACTGGTTCAACCACCGACGCCTGCACGGCGCCTGCGGGAACATCCCACCAATCGAGTACGAGAACAACCACTACCGTCCAATCGCCGGCCTCACCGAGGACCAACCGGCAGAACCCAGCCTCCACTGAACCCGCGGCGGTTCAGAAACCTGAGGAGCTCCAGCCCTGGAACCGCGCAGCTGGCGACGTTGACGTAGCAAAGAGTGGCCAGGCGTGGCCCGGTGACAGCAGCCACCACGGCGGCCAACTGCTCACTGCGCCAACTCGCCTCTCAGCGCGCTTGACGCCTCATGAACCTCTGGTGAACCTCGTTCGCACCGCAGGTCACACTAGTGCCGACCTGGGGCCGCTCGATGACGGATCAGGCATCCGTCGTGTGACACTTCGGCCGTGAGGTTGGGCCTGGCGCGGTGGGTGCTCGTTCTGCTTGTGGTGACGCAGGTCCTGCCATGGGCTATGGTTCGTGTCCCTGTGCTTGCAGCAAGTCTGGCTGCAATGGCGCTGATGGTCGTTCTTGACGTCCAGCCCGGAAAGGAATCGGGGGGGGCGCGTCTCCCGTGGGCCGCGACCCTGTTCGTAGCTTGGTGCATACTGACCGTCTTTTGGTCGATTGACGCACGCGAGTCCGCGCTCTTTGCTGCTCAGATGGTCGGTCTCTTCGTGGCCGCCTGCCATGTCGCCCACAGACTCCCGCTTGAGCAGCTGCACGATGGCGTCGGAGCAGGGATGAAGCTGCTGCTAGCCAGTAGTGCGGCGGCTGAAGTGATTGCGGGCCTTGGCTTCCCCTTGCATGAGGTCTCGCCTGGAACGGTCGGCGCTCAAGGCCTTATGGCGAACCCGAACCTGCTTGCTTTCGCCTCGGTCATGGCAACCGTGACGATTGTGACGCTACCGCGCCAGGCGTTCCGTCACAGCGTCAACAAACTTGTGTGGGTGGGTCTAGCCGCAATCCTCGTCTACCTGAGCCAATCGGATGGCGGCCTGATCTACCTCGTGGCTGCCGCTTCTTTCGCATCGGCACTATGGGTAACCCGCGGCGGCAGTGACCTCGGTCCTCTCGCCCTTGTCGCGGCCTTGTTGCCGCTCCCTCTGATCCTGGTGCCGGGCGTGCGGCAGTTTCTTCTTGACCTGGTTGGCGTCTCCGAGAACCTCACACTATCCGGGAGGACGCGCATATGGCAGGTGAGTGTCGAAGCGATTGGGAGCCGACCATGGGGGGGGTATGGAATTGGTGCTCTTCAGAACAGGGACTCGGCTCCCACTAATGCGATCTTGAACGTTTGGCAAAGTCTCGACCTAGCGAACTTCAACGCCCATAACGGTTTCTTAGACGTTGCATTGCAGGTGGGGCTACCAGGCGTTGTGCTTCTAGTCTTGTTGATTGGCGTCGCCTTGGCTTCTTACCTGCGCTGTCATCGCCAGACCTCGGCCGCAGTCTGGGGCAGCCTTAGCCTGCTCACGCTCATCGCTTACAACATGACCGAAGCCCGACTCGTCACCCCTCCTTGGGCGTGGCTCCTCCTAGTACTCCTGGCGGCAAAGGCGGTTTACATACTTCCGCGACCGAGGGCTCCTTTCTGGAAGCCTCCCGGGTCGGAATGGGCGGGAGGCCCATCGTCCCGTCCTCAAGCGAGATTCAAGACGGGGTAGTGAGTGCAGCGCGAGCGAGGACAGAGAATGCCACTCAAGCTCGTCGGGGAGGTGTCGGTGGTCGGGTGGCTGGTGTAGATCTGTCGAAAAGCTTCGTTGCGGGCAAGGTACGTGTGCGCCCAGGGTCGCTGTTCGGAGGCTCTCTCGCGGACTAGGCGCCGAGGTGTCCCCCCTTCTGCGCCCAGTGCCATACCCTAGTAGCCGGCTGCGGTATTCTTCGACCGCAATGACGCCACATCGTGTGCTGGCTCATCGCTTATCGCTCAGTCCTCTGGGTGGTTAGGCGTCTCATTGTTTCCCAGTTTCGCCAGTCCGTCGGAAGGTCATCCCAGTGTCCGTCTTACATGTAGCAGGAGCACGCCCGAACTTTCCGAAGGCCTCCCCAGTCATCAAGGCTCTCGACCAGCGCCAGGTGCGACAGCGGCTCGTGCACACCGGGCAGCACTACGACGAGCGGATGTCCGACGTCTTTCTCAGGCAGCTAGGCTTGCCCGAGCCGGACGTCAACCTAGGGGTCGGGTCGGGCAGTCACGCCGAGCAGACGGCGGCCATCATGGTGCGGCTTGAGCAGCTATTTCTGGAAGAGAGACCGTCGCTTGTCGTTGTCTACGGTGACGTCAACTCGACCGTGGCCGCGGCGCTGGTAGCGGCGAAGTTGCTCATTCCGATCGCCCATGTCGAGGCTGGCCTGCGCAGCTTTGACCGAACCATGCCCGAAGAAGTCAACAGGGTCGTCACGGACCGCCTCTCCGACCTACTGCTGGCGACCAGTGCCGACGCCATCGCGCACCTGGCGCACGAGGGCGTCCCGGCTGAACGAGTACACCTTGTTGGAAACCCCATGATCGACACGCTTCTCGCCAATCGTGACCGATTCAGTGCCGAGGGCATGCGACGGGACCTCGGGCTCGACGGCTCGTACGTCGCCGCGACGCTGCACCGGCCGGGCAACGTCGACAACCCGACGGACGTTGCGGAGCTCGTCGAGGCCCTACACGCCGTCGCGGACCAGCTGCAGATCGTCCTGCCCCTGCATCCGCGGGGCCGAGTTCAGTTGGCCGCGCACGGCTTGTTCAACCACCCGCAGGTCCGCGTGATTGACCCCCTCGGCTACGTCGAGTTTATGGGCTTAATTTCGGGCGCGGATGCGGTCGTCACGGATTCTGGCGGCGTACAAGAGGAGACGACGGTGCTGGGAATTCCATGCCTTACTGTGCGCCCCAACACCGAGCGGCCAGTCACGATCACCCACGGAACCAACAGACTTGTCACCCGCGCGGGTTTGCCTACCGCTGTGGCTGATGTCCTTCGCGACGGGCGCGCCGATACTTGGCCCGTCCCGCCACTGTGGGACGGCAAGGCTGGACCGCGGATAGCAGATGTCATCGTGTCGTACCTGGCTCGTTACCGCTGACAGCAAATACCGGACGCGCGCGCGCCCGGCCGCATGGACAAGACACGGGGAGAAGAAGAATGAACGCGTCCGATACCGCGGTCATGCGCTCGGCAGCAGCGAAGAGTGGCGAGGCGCAGACGGTCGTCGTCGTGGGCCTTGGCTACGTCGGGCTGCCGCTGGTGGTTGAGATGGTCCGCACGGGTCACCGGGTCATCGGCCTCGACCGTGACGCTGCGATTGTCGCCAGCCTTGAGGGCGGTTTCTCGCACATCGATGACATCGACGACATCACCGTCAAGGAAATCGTCGACGCTGGGTTCCAGCCGACTACCAATCCCTCCTGCATCGCCGAGGCCGAGACGGTCGTCGTTTGTGTTCCCACGCCGCTCTCCAAGGACGGCGCTCCAGACCTCGGCGCGGTCGAGGGCGTCGGGCGCATGTTGGGGGATCGGCTGACCGCCGACACCCTTGTTGTGCTCGAGTCGACCACCTACCCGGGTACGACCGAGGAGTTTTTTCAACCGCTCCTCGAAGCTGGGGGGCTAAAGGTCGGCGCCGAGATCAACCTCGCGTTCTCTCCTGAGCGCGTCGATCCGGGCAATAAGGTCTATGGGATCAAGAACACGCCCAAGGTCGTCGGCGGTGTGACAGGGGCCTGCACGCAGCGGGCCGTGGACTTCTACGCCAGCTTCATCGACACTGTTGTGCCGGCCAAGGGCACCCGTGAGGCCGAAATGGCCAAGCTGCTGGAGAACACCTACCGGCACATCAACATCGCTCTGGTCAACGAGATGGCGCGGTTCTCTCACGAGCTCGGCATCGATCTCTGGAACGTCATCGAGTGCGCCAAGACTAAGCCGTTCGGCTTCCAGGCGTTCTACCCTGGCCCCGGTGTGGGCGGCCACTGCATACCGATCGATCCCAACTATCTGTCGCACACCGTTCAGGCGCGGCTGCGGTACCCGTTTCGCTTCGTGGAGCTGGCGCAGGAGGTCAACGCCGGCATGCCGACCTACGTCGCTCGTCGAATTCAGGACCGGCTCAACGACGAGGGCAGAGCCGTCCGCGGTTCGAAGGTGCTGCTGCTCGGCGTCACCTACAAGGCGAACATCGCCGACGAGCGCGAATCGCCAGCCGTTCCGCTGGCCTTGAAGCTGATCGACATGGGCGCTGACCTCCGTTTCCACGACCCCTACGTGACGGTTTGGAACGCGGCTGAGCACGGGGACCCGGAACACCTGATTAAGGGTGAGAGTGATCTGCGCCTGGCGATGCAGAAGGCCGATCTTGTTGTCCTCCTGCAGGCCCATGATGAGTACCTGGACGGCGCGCTGGACGGCATGCGTGTCTTCGACACGCGCGGTGTGCTTACCGGGGACGGTGTCGACCGACTTTGAGGTGATTCGGAGCGCCCAAGCTCATGTCTGGGGCGTCACTGCACCAGCGGGACACGTGTGACTAAGAGATCTGCTATTGCTGTCGAGCCCCCGATGGAAGCGACGTTGCGCGACTACCGTCGCCATGTACGTCCAAAGCGCGGAACCGGGGGACCAGTGGGCAGGCACAGAACTGTGGCGTCGACCGACGTCCTCGGTCCAGGCGACCTCGATGAGGTCGTCGAGCATGGACCGCAGCCCACAGACCATCAGCGGCGGCTGCGAAAGGCACTGCTTGCCCTCGGCGTCAGCGTTCTCGTCCTGGTCCTCTTGGCGGCCGGAGGCGCTTGGTACGTAACCGACCGCTATGCGGGGAACCTCGAGCGAGTCGATGCCTTCGCTGGACTGGACGACTCTCAGCGGCCAGCACCCGCCACCTCGGCGGTTGCCGGCCAGTCCCCGCTCACGTTTCTGGTCGTTGGCTCGGATACCCGTGCCGGCGTGTCGGAAGGGGAGGCGCCCGGCGGTCGTTCCGACGTCATGATGCTGGTCCGCATCACCGGTGATCGGCAGAGCGCGCAGGTCATGTCCCTGCCGCGCGACTCGTGGGTGGACATCCCAGGGTACGGACCGAGCAAGCTGAATGCCGCCTACGCATATGGCGGGCCCGGCCTGCTCGTGCAGACCGTCGAGTCACTCACCGGTGTACGCATCGATCACTACGCCGCCATCGACTTCGAGGGCTTCGTCGACATGACCAACGCCCTCGGCGGGGTCGACGTCCAGGTGGCCGAAACCATCACCAACGGCCCGTACACGTACGAGGCCGGGCCCAACCACCTCGCCGGCGAGGAAGCCCTGCACTACGTGCGGCAGCGCTACGGGCTCTCCGGTGGGGACTTCGACCGGGTGAAGCGCCAGCAGGCGTACCTGCGATCGATGTTCGCCAAGGTGTCGGAACAGAATGTGCTGACCGATGTCGGTGCACTGGACGGCTTCCTCGTGGCGCTGACCGACGCCATGGCGGTCGACGAGACGCTGACCAACACGGCACTGCTCGACATGGCGTACGACCTGCGGTTCCTGCGCCCAGGAGCGGTCACCTTCCTTACCGCGCCGGTAGCAGGCACCGGTCGGGAAGGGGCCCAGAGCGTCGTCTACCTCGACGCCGGCCGCTCGGAGCAGATGTGGCGGTATCTGCGGGAGGACTCTCTGACGCAGCACGTTGGCGAGTTCGCCGTCGACGCCCTGCCTGCCGTTCCGAACTAAAGCTAGGCCGGCACCGGCGGCAGGCGGTCGACGCGGACGGTCTGCTGCCGGGCGCCGCCGATCTGCCGGCTGACCGCCATCAGGACGGTGCGCAGGGCCGCCGCGATCTCGTCGACGACCTGGGTGTGCAGCTCTGCCCCGCCGTCGATCGGATCCTCGACACCGGCGGACGAGTGGCCCCGGTGCAGACCGCGCACCTCCATCAGGGCCTCGGCCAGCGCCTTACCGCGCTTCTCCGGGACCACCCCTGCCAGGCGGTGTGTCGGCAGCTCGGCGCACAAGGCTGCCGCCTCCAACAGGGTGAAGGTCTTCCGCAGGCACCGGGGGTCCAACGCAAGCGCCGCCTCCCGGTGCTCGACGCTCATCCCGAGCACCACGTCCGCCCACGCCAGATCCGCCGCGGACAACCTGCGGGCGATATGGTCCTCGGCCGTCAACCCGCGCTGCTCGAGGGCGGCGACGGTGAGGGGGTGCGCCGCCCGCCCGGCGGGCGCGCGAGTGCCTGCGCTGCGTGCCTCCACGGTGAGACCCAGATGACCCGCCGGCCACGCGCCCGCGAGCACGGCGGCTGCCGCCGAGCGGCAGATGTTGCCGGTGCAGACGAACAGCAACCTCATGAGCAAGTGTTCGGCAGCGAACCAGCGCACCTTGAGCGGGTGCCTCGCAACGCGCGCCTTGGCACGGATCGACCCACTGCGCCCTGGCGTCGCTGCGGGCCCTGGGAAAGGGCGGGAGACTGGCTGTGATGTCACCTGCCTCCGCCGGTTCGGCGTTCACCGTCTTGCTGGTCTGCACGGGCAACATCTGCCGTTCCGCGCTGGCCGAGCGGCTCGGCCGGGCCTATCTCGACGACCGGCTCGGTGAGCGGGCATCCGACGTCCAGCTGGTCAGTGCCGGGACGCATGCCGTCGTCGGATCGGCCATGCATCCGGACAGCGCGTTGGTCCTCCGTGGATACGGCGCCGAACCCGGCGGCTTCCGTGCTCGCCAACTGGACGAGGTCATCGCCGGAGGCGCGGATCTGGTCCTCACGATGACCCGTGCCCACCGTGCCGCGCTCCTCGAGCGCGCTCCTCGCGCTCTCCAGCGCAGCTTTACCCTGCGCGAGGCCGCGGCCCTCCTGTCGGCCGTGACCGAGCATCCGCAGGGTCCGGATCTCCCCGGAAGCGCCCGCGCCTTGGTCGCCGCGATGGCGCGTGCGCGTGGACGTCGGTCGAGCGGCGAGGACGACGACATCCGTGACCCCATCGGGATGCCCGTAGAGGTGCACGAGGAGGTCGGCGAGCTGATCGCCGCCACACTTCTGGTCGTCCTCGATCGCTTGGCCGCCCTTGCGGAAGACCACCAGAACACGGCGTCTGCCGTCGACGCTGCGACGTGGAGCGGGGAGGCGCTTCGGGTCGTGCGGTGACCTGCGCGCATGGCGCCGCTGCGGTCAGCGCGGGACGTCGGGGAGCGCCTCGTCGGCGAACTCGTCGGCGTTCTGGCCGAGCGAGTCGCTGCGCAGGTACTCCCACATCCGCTCGGAGGCGTTGCCGTCGAGGTAGACGACGCTGGCAGCCCCCTCCATGCCCGTGCCCAGCACCGGAGCGGTGAAGAAGTCGACGTCGCCCGGCGTCACCCCGCGCATCGAGTACGCGAGGCTGACCAGGTCCGCGTTGCTCAGAGTGTCATCGACGCTTACCGCGCTCGTGATGGCGAGCATGGCCGCATCGAGCTTCGGCGGGCTGGTGAAGGTCTCCGAGCTGAACAGCTTGTCGAACATCGCCCGCAGGTACTGCTGCTGCCGCTTGACCCGGTCGAAGTCACCGCCGGGCAGGCCGTAGCGCTGCCCGAGGTACCAGCGGGCCTCGTCTCCGTTCAGGTGGTTCATGCCGGCCTCGAAGGTGTACGGGCCGTTCGTCGTCGTCTCAGCGACCACCACGTCCACGCCGCCGAGGTCGTCGGTGACCTGGACCAGGCCCTCGAAGTCGATGGCGACGTAGTGGTCGATGCGCACTTGGGTGAGCTGCTCGACGGTCTGCACGAGCAGTGATGGGCCGCCGAACGCGTAGCTGGCGTTGATCTTGTTCATGCCGTGGCCGGGGATCTCGACCCAGGAGTCGCGGGGGATGGAGATCACCTGCGCGTGCTGCCGGTCGGCGGAGAGGCGCGCGAGCATGATCGCGTCCGAGCGGCCGCCGGGGTCGACGCCCTGCTCGCCTTGGCTGCGGGTGTCGGAACCGACCAGCAGGAAGGTGACCGGCTGCTCGCCGGCGCTCTGCTGCGGGGTGGCCGGAGCGGGGCGTGCGTCCTCCTCGATGTCGGCGAAGACGTCGGATACCCGGTCGATGTTGCCGGCCCAGCGGTCGGCGAGGAACCAGAAGCCGCCGCCGACCAGCAGCGCCAGCGCGAGCGCCAGGATCCCGAGGCCGATCAGCACCCGCCGCAGCCCGCGACGGCGAGGACGGTTCCCGTCGGCGTAGTCGCCGTCGGCCACGAGAGGGAGGGGAGAGGTGTCACCCGTGCGCCCGCTGTCGCGCCCGCCGCCGTCGTCGCTCTGCATCGCCTAGCCCCCGTCGCCGTCGAACCCGGCCGAGGGTACGGCGAAGCGGGAACGGGCAGGGCCGGCCCTGCCTCCCGGGGGTGAGGCTCAGGCCAGGCCGCGCTCGCGATCGACCGGCCCGGGTTCGGAGGCGGGGAGGCGCCCGTCGACGGACGGGCTGCCCGGCGGTTGTCCCCTACGCGGCAGTTCCTCGGACGCAGCACCGCGCCGGAGCGGCCACGGCTGGTCGTCGGCGGGCGCGGCCGGGCGGGGGAGCCATGCCTCGGTGTCGGTGGCCGGCTCGGTGAGCCGGGCCAGGGCCCCTTCGGCGACGCTGTCGGCCAGGCGGACCCCACGCCCGATCACGATGGCCACGGCGAGGCCGAGCATCACCCACACCGCGATGAGGAGCAGCACCCAGCTCATGGGCTCTTCCTTGGGGTCGCCGGCTCGCCGCCGGATCCGAGGGGCCTACCCTTCGGTGATCGAGATCACCTACCTCGACGGTACGCGCACATGGCTGTCGAGGAGACGCATCTGTACGTCTTCAACCTTCCTGGCCTGGTGGGGTCACCGCGCGGCGGTCGCTCACCGCAGCCGGGCGAAGGCGGTCGCGCTAGCGCTTCTGGGCGTGACCGCCGCCGCCGGTGCTCACCGGTAGCGTGCCGCCGCGCAGCCGCCGCTCCAGCGGCTTCTCGACCACGGTGAACAACACGTAGGCGCTGGCGATCGACCCGACCAGGGCCAGCACCGACGCGCCGATGGCCGCCGCGACGGTGGTGGGCTCGAACACGTAGTCCACCGCCCGGATCACCAGCTGGTGGGTGAGGTAGAAGGCGAACGACCACTCGCCGAGCTTCACCAGCACCGGGCGGCGGAACACCGACGGGCGCCCGTCGAGGTCGGCCTGCGCGGCCGTCGCGATGGTGAGCGCGAACGGGATGAACGGGATCGCCACCCAGATCAGGTACGCGGGCGCGAACGCCGCGACGACGTAGGCGACGGCGACCAGCGCGAGCGAGCCGCCGAGCCCGATGCGGCGGACTCGGGCGCCCTCCTTGATCCACAGTGCGATGAGGATGCCGAGGCAGAACTCCCACAGCCGCTGCACCGGGAAGATGAAGATCGCCCAGTCGGCCACCGTCTCGCCGTGGGTGAGCGGCGCCAGCACGATCGGGGGCACGATCACCAGCAGGCAGAGCACCCCGGCGACCCACCACCGCGCCCGTTGCGACAGGCGCAGCGCCTGCACGATCAGCAGCGGGAACAGCGCGTAGAAGAACATCTCGCAGGAGATCGACCACGTGACGCCGTTCCCGGCCCAGTAGTACTCGTTGTCCGGGATCCACGCGTGCAGGCCGAGGAACTGCGGCGCCATGTGCAGCAGCAGCGTCCCGGTCTCCTCCGGGCGGGCCAGCGCGTTCAGCGGGATGAACGCGATCACCGCAACCCAGTACGCGGGCGCGATGCGGGCGAACCGCCGGCGGTAGAACGGGCCGGCCCGGTCACCGGGCCGATGCGTCCAGGTGAGCACGAACCCGCTGAGGATGAAGAAGAAGCTCACCCCGGCCGCGCCCGGCTCCAGGTACGGGTAGACCGTGTCGGCCACCGGCGTGAACTCGAACGTCGCGATCAGGTGCGAGCCGAAGACCAGCAGCGCCGCGACGAACCGTAGGCCGGTCAGCGAGTCCAGTCGCGCGGTCGGCTTCGGCGGAAGGGGGCCGGACGACGACGCCCGCGGACGCGCCGGCAGCGCTGCTGCGCGCCGCGGCTGCCGCTCACCCGCGCCCTGGCCCGCCGGCCGCGTGGCGGCGCTGCGCGACGTCGTGCCAGGGCGTGGTGTCGACACCGCTAACCCGCCCGAGGTGCGCCGGGCACCTCGGGCTGCTCGTCGGCGACACGTCGGGGGAAGATCATCGCTACCGACAATAAGCGCTGCCGGCCGTCGCCGCCGGGCGTCGGGGAACACGGGGCGTGAACACCTCGTTTCCTCCTACGTGGCGGTGACGCTGCGGTCACGAGCTCTCGATGAGTAGTCTCGGGCGGCCCGCCCGTGGTTGCCCGGTGCGGGCTCGTACCGGGGGAGTCGGCCGTCGTCCGGGGGGCTGTGCCGCCCACCGTGCTGAGACCAGGACCAGAGGGAACCGCAGTGACTCGAGGACGACGACGGCTCCCGCTCGCCCTGGCGGTGACGGCGTCGCTGGTACTGAGCGCCTGCGGCTCGGGCGACTCCGGCGACGGCGGGGGTGAGGGCGAGGCCCCGCACGCGACGGCACAACCGACGTCGACCCCGATCGAGAGCACCGCCATCCCGCGGGCCCAGCTCGATCCGGTCCCGACGACGGGGGACCGGTTCACCACCTCCCGGTCGAGGTCCTCCGCCACCTCGGGATCGACGTCGCCGGAGCAGCCGGCGGAGCCCGAGCAGGTGTGGAGCTACGCCGACGGCGACCTCTCCGACTGGAGCGAGGTGCAGGCTGCCCGGCCCGAGCAGGTGCGGGTCGTCGACGAGCCGGTCCGCCCCGGGTACGAGTACTCCGCCGCCTTCTCCGCCCGCCCGGGCGACTTCACCTTCGGCGTCGACACCACCATCCGCGGGGAGGTGCGCTCGACCATCGAGGAGGCCGGCGCGCCCCGGGAGGGCGACGTGCAGTGGTACTCGTGGTCGACGTACTTCCCCGAGGACTTCCTGTGGGACGGCGGCGGCGAGTTCCTGATCTACACCCAGTGGCACCAGACGGCGAACGAGGGGTCGCCCAACGTCGACCTGTGGGTCACCGACGGGCCGCAGCCGGAGATCCGGCTCTCCGTGCGCGGCGGGCTGCAGGGTCGCGAGTCCGCGGAGTATGTCGCCACCTACGACCTCGGCCCGCTGGAGCGGGGCGAGTGGCTGGACCACATCGTCCGCATCGAGTGGTCCACCGACCCCGAGCAGGGCAACACGCAGGTGTGGATCAACGACGAGCGGCTGGTCAACGCCGTCGGGGCCAACCTGTTCGAGGGGCAGAGCGTCTACTTCAAGCAGGGCATCTACGCGGCGAGCAACACCCGGCGCGAGCACACCCTCTACTTCTCCGACGCCCGCTGGGGCGAGTCGCGGAAGAGTGTCGCGCTCGACGCGCCGGCGGCCGACTGACGGCTACTGCGCCGCGGACGCCGGCGAGCCCAGCGGGTTCTTGCCGGTCGGGGCGTCCTCCAGGACCTCGACGGCCTCGTCGCCGGCCGTGCCGTCCTCCGGCGGCAGGGTCCTCGGCACGACCCGGACGGCGACCAGCCAGCTCACCAGCGACATCGTCGCGGCGGCGATCACCAGCCCCGCCATCAGGCCCGTGCGGCCCCAGACGGCGGTCAGCGCGACGGGCAGGAGCACCGCGATCGGCGCCACGGCGATCCGCACCTTCAGCGCGGCCCCGGTGTTGCGCGAACCGCGCATCGCCAGCAGCGCCCCGTGCGTGATGCCGAACAGCACCATCTGCACGCTCACCGCGGCCACCAGCCAGCCCGAGCCCCACGACTCGCCGAACAGCGCCTGCCCGACGCCCTGCGGCAGCAGCACGAGCACCGTGCCGTACACCACGGCGACCCCGGCCAGCGCCAGCGAGGCGAACCGGCCGATGCGCAGCGCCCGGTTCCGGTCGGACTCCACCGCGCTCGCCACCATCGGCAGGCAGATGACGCTCGCGGCGGCCACGGTGATGTTGAGCGGGCCGTTGGCCACCTGCGCGGCCTTCAGCGAGCCGAGCAGCGCGGTGCTCGCCACCAGCGGCAGCACGAAGATCGTCAGCTGGCCGGAGCCCGAGGAGAGCGCGAAGTCGCCGAGCAGCGGGCCGGACACCGGCCACATCGCCCGCAGCCGCGCCCGCAGGTGCAGGGGCTCGCGGCGCAGCCGGAAGGCGACCAGGCCGATCACGTCGGCCAGCAGCGCGCCGAGGATCCACAGGCCCAGGACGACGGCGGTGCCCGAGATGACGTCGGTCAGGGCCAGCACGGTGGCGACGATCATCACGACCAGCCAGACGCCGTCCAGCAGCACCGCCCGACCCGGCCGCTGCTCGAAGAAGCCGACGTAGCGCAGCGCGTCCTGCACCAGCAGGGCGGGCAGCCCCAGGAAGAACACCACCCAGGCGACGTCCAGGGGGGTGGCCAGCAGGAGCAGGCCGACCGGGATGCCGATGGCCCCGACCGCCGCCGCCGACGCCACGGCGACCAGGTGCACCGGCGCGCCCTTGAGCACGTTCCGCTGGGTGATGAGCAGCGGGTCGAGGACCGCGGCGCGGGTTCCGCCCAGCAGCAGCCAGTAGATGCTGTAGATGATCGCGAACTCGCCGAAGACGCTCGCGCTCACGCCGGAGGCGATCGCCACCGACAGCAGCATGTTGCTGGCGCTGGAGATCGCCTGGTCGGCGACGGTGAGCCCCCGGCTGACCAGCTTCCCCCCGCGCAGGGCGCGGCCCAGCCGTCGGATCACCATCGGGCGGCGCGGAGGGGCAGCGGCACGGCAGTCGAGATTGGCGGATCAGGGGGTCAGCCGGCGCGGCGGCCGAGCGCCCGGTAGGTCCAGCCCGCGGCGGTCCACTCGCTGCGGCTCAGCGCGTTGCGGCCGTCGAGCACCCGCTTCTGCGACACCACCCGGCCGAACGCCACCGGGTCCAGCTCGCGGTACTGCTTCCACTCGGTGAGCACCAGCACGGCGTCGGCGCCCTCGGCCGCCTCCTCCGGCGTGGCCGCGTAGTCCAGCTGCGGCCACTGCCGGCGGCTGTTCTCGATGGCGGCCGGGTCGGTCACCCGGACGACGGCGCCCTGCAGCTGCAGCTGCGCGGCGACGTTGAGCGCCGGGGAGTCGCGGATGTCGTCGCTGTCGGGCTTGAACGCCGCACCCAGGACGGCGACCTTCTTGCCCAGCAGCGAACCGTCGCAGACCTCGCGGGCCAGCTCCACCATGCGGATGCGCCGGCGCATGTTGATGTTGTCGACCTCGCGCAGGAACGTCAGCGCCTGGTCGGCGCCCAGCTCCCCGGCGCGGGCCATGAAGGCGCGGATGTCCTTGGGCAGGCAGCCGCCGCCGAAGCCGAGGCCGGCGTTGAGGAACTTGCGGCCGATCCGGTCGTCGTAGCCGATCGCGTCGGCGAGCAGCTTCACGTCGGCGCCGGTCGCCTCGCACAGCTCGGCCATGGCGTTGATGAAGGAGATCTTGGTGGCCAGGAACGAGTTGGCGGCGGTCTTCACCATCTCGGCGGTGGCGTAGTCGCTCTCCACCTTGGGTGTGCCCCGCGCGACGATCGTGGCGTACACCTCGTCCAGCAGCTTCCGGGCCGTCTCGGCGTCGGGCCCGGCCGGCAGGCCGTAGACCAGCCGGTCGGGGTGCAGCGTGTCCTGGACGGCGAAGCCCTCGCGCAGGAACTCGGGGTTCCACGCCAGCAGGGCCCCGGGCACCTTCTCGTCGATCAGCTCGGCCAGCCGGGCCGCCGTCCCCACCGGCACGGTGGACTTGCCGACGACGAGCTCGCCGGGGGAGAGCACCTCGAGCAGCGACTCGACCGCGCCCTGCACGTAGCGCATGTCGGCGGCGTACTCGCCGCGCTTCTGCGGGGTGCCGACGCAGACGAAGTGGACGGTGGAGCCGGCCGCGTCGGCCATATCGGTGGTGAAGCGCAGCCGCCCGGTGGCCAGGGTGCGCTCGAGCAGCTCCTCGAAGCCCGGCTCGAAGAAGGGCGCCTGGGCCTTCGCCAGCGCGTCGATCTTCGCCTGGTCCACGTCGACGCCGACGACGTCGTGACCCAGCTCGGCCATCGAGGCGGCGTGCACCGCGCCCAGGTATCCGCAGCCGATGACCGAGATCTTCACGCAGTGCTCCTGTAGTCCGAGTGGGGGTTGGTCGGGCAGGTCTGGCCCCGGCGTTCCCCCGTCCGTCCGATGCAGGCCTCCGCCATGTTCGACCACGCACCACCGGGAACGCCAGCCGGACGGCGACGGGGAGGGGGAGAATCCACCGTGCAGGTGGCGGTGGCCCCCACGGGTGTGACGGCAGCCATACCGAGGCGTCGCCCGGCCGGGGGGTCGCGGCGGCGTGGCATTGTCGGAGCGCCGGTACGCGTGGAACGCTGCGTCGGACCAGCGGGGACCGTATCGCCCGGAGCGAGCGGGCCGGGGCGTGGAAGGGGTCGGGGTGGGTGACGCGCTGACCAGGACCGTGCCCCGCTCGCTGGTCGTCTGCGTGCTCGCCGTCGTCGGGCTCACCGTGGCGGCGTCCTACCAGCCGGTCCCGGTGCTCCTGCTGGTGGTCGGCGTCCCCGTGCTCGCGTGGGGCTGCCAGCACCCCAAGCGCTTCGTGGCGGCCGCCGTCCTGGTCAGCCTGTTCAACAAGTCGGCCGCCCAGGTGAGCGGCATCGCCCAGGTGGACTACCTCGACGAGGCGGTGATCGGCGCCTCGCTGCTCGTCTGCGTCGGGCCCCGGCTGTTCCGCGGCGAGCCGCTCCGGACCTTCCCCGGGCTGGGCTGGTTCGCCCTCTACGGGGTGCTGGGGGTGGTCAGCGGGCTGGTCGCGAACGTGCCGCTCGTCGTCCTGGCCTCGGGGACCGCGCTGGCCGGCAAGGGCATCCTGCTCGCGCTGGCCGTGGCGCAGCTGCGCTGGTCCAGCGCGGACGTGCGCCGCCTGGCCAAGGGCGGCGTCGCCGTCCTGCTGTTCATCATCGCCTGCTGCCTGGTCAACCTGGCCATCCCGCAGACCTGGCAGAGCACGGTCGGCAACATCGACCAGCTCAGCTACCGCGCGGCCATCCCGTCGCTGATCGGGCCGTTCGTCGAGCCGGGCACGCTCGGCATCATGGCCGCCCTGGGGTTCCTCGCGGTCGTCGCCTGGAACACCAGCATGGGCTCGACCCGCTTCACCTGGCTGCTGTCGGCCGGCATGGCCCTGGTCGCCGTCCTCTCCTTCCGGCGCAAGACCTGGCTGGGGATGATGGGCAGCTTCCTGTGGCTGAGCTCCCGGGCCGGCCGCGCCGGCGTCTTCCCCGCGGCGCTCACCGTCGTCGCCGGCATCGTCATCGTCTTCTGGTCGACGCTGCTGAACGCGCTGCAGGGCATCGTCGCCACCTACCTGGACCAGTCCGAGGGCACCGCGGCGCGCACGCTGATGACCCGCGACTCCTTCTTCGTCGCCCAGGACTACTTCCCGCTGGGCGCCGGCTTCGGCCGGTTCGGCTCGGACACGGCCTCGGAGTTCTACAGCCCCCTCTACCTCGAGCGCGGCTACCAGTACGTCTGGGGGCTCTCCGAGCGCACCGGCAACGCGATGTTCCTCACCGACACCATGTGGCCGGCGGTGCTGGGGGAGTCCGGTTTCCTCGGGATGCTGGCGTTCCTCGCCGCGCTCGTCGCCGTCTTCCGGACCGTGAGCCGGCTCTCGCGCGACGCCGAGCCGGTGGCGCGGTTCCTCGGGCTGACCGGGATCGCCTGGCTGGTCCAGTACCTGCTGGAGTCGACCGGCAACCCGGTTTTCGTCTCCCCGCCCTCCTACATCCCTTTGTTCGTCCTGGTGGGCCTGCTGGGATCGTTCGGTGCACGGTCCGCCGAGGAGGACGGGGCCGCCGGGGAGCGGCCGGGCGGAGCGCATCCGGACCGGCGGCGTCCCGAACCGGCACGCGCGGACGTGGCGAACGTCACCTAGCCCGTCTCCGTCCGCTGCCGGCAGCCACCCCAACCGGCGAATCGGCGCGCGCGGGAAGGGCTGCGCTCCCGTGCCCCATTACGCTGCGGGAGTGCCACCACGACGGGATCGAGCCGAACCGGCAGGTGAGAGGGTGGAGCTGTCCGCGGCGCTCAGCGGCAAGCGCGCCCTCCTGGTCGCCTCGACCGGTGGTCACCTCGCGCAGATCGTCCGGTGGGCCGAGCGCTTCGCCCTCCGGCCGGATTCGGTCTTCGCCACGTTCGAGTCCGAGCAGAGCCGGTCGCTGCTCGGCGGGCGCCGCGTGGTCGCTCTCGACTACGTGCCTCCGCGAGGCCTGGCACCGGCGGTTCGCGCCGCCGTCCGGCTGCACCGGGAGACCCGCCGGGAACCCTTCGACGTCGTCCTGAGCACCGGTGCCGCGGTCGGTCTCTCCGCCTACGCGATCGCGCAGCTGCGGCGCCTCCCGTTCGTCTACATCGAGAGCGTGTCCCGCTTCGACGGGCCCTCGGCCACCGGCCGCATCCTCGAGCGGCTGCCACGGGTGCAGCGGTACTGCCAGCACGCCACGTGGGCCGACCGCCCCGGCTGGCAGCTGGGCCCCTCGCTTCTCGACGACTACACCGCCGTCCCCGTTCCCGACGGCCCCGCCCGGAGCGGCGGGGGACGCCGCGTCTTCGTCAGCCTCGGCACCATCAAGCCGTTCCGCTTCGACGCGCTGGTCGATGCGGTGCGGGACGGGTTGCGCCCCGGCGACACCGTCACCTGGCAGCTGGGCGCCACCACGCGCGACGACCTGCCGGGGGACGTGAACCAGGAGATGCGCGCCGAGGACTTCGACCGCCTGGTGGCCGAGAGCGACGTCTTCGTCACCCACGCCGGCGTGGGCACCCTGATGCGCGCCCTCGAGCTCGGCGTCCGGCCCGTCGTCGTCCCGCGGCTGGCAGAGCGCGGCGAGCACGTCGACGACCACCAGCTGCAGGTGGCCCGTGAGCTCGCCGGGCGCGGGCTGGTCCTGCTGCGGGCGCCCGGGGAGCTGACCGCCGCGGACCTCGACCCCTCCGGCGTGGTGATCCGCCGAGCCGGGGACACGTCGGCGTGAGCCGCCCGCTGCGGCCCGCGCTGCGCGTCACGCAGATCGGCAACGCGTCGCAGGGGCGCGGCGGTGTCTCCTCCGTGGTGCGCACGATGAACACCTGGAGCGGCGACGACCTCGTCGTGCGCGAGTGGCCCTCCTACTGGCACGGCGACCGGCGGCGGACCCTCGCCACGTTCGCCCGGACGGCGCTGAGGGTCCTGGTCAGCCGGGTGGAGCCCACCGACGTCTGGCACTTCCACCTGACCCAGCACGGCTCCTTCCTCCGCGAGGGGCTGCTGCTCGGCATCGCCCGCCGGCGCGGGATCTGCTGCACCGCCCTGGTGCACGGCTCGCAGTTCGTCGCGTTCGCCGAGGGCAACCGCCGGCTGGCCCGGCTGGTGCTGCGCTGGCCCGCGGTGGTGTTCGTGCTCACCGATCCGGCGGCCGAGGTCGTGCGCTCCCTCGGCATCGACGCCGTCCGGGTGGCCAACTCGGTGCCCATCGAGGAGAGCCCGGTCGCCGACGGTCGCTCGGGCTTTGTCTTCGCCGGCGAGGTCGGGCCGCGCAAGGGCGCCGACGTCCTCCTCGACGCATGGTCGGAGGCCCGGCTGGACGGCCAGCAGCTGATCCTCTTCGGCGACCTCGCCCCGCAGTTCCGGCTGCCCGAGCCGCTCCCCGACGGCGTGGTGTTCGAAGGGCCCGTCCCGCCGGAGCAGGTGCAGGCCCGGCTGCGGACGGCGCTCGCGCTCGTGCTGCCCAGCCGGGCGGAGGCCATGCCGATGATCATCCTCGAGTCGATGAGCCTGGCGACGCCGGTCATCGCCAGCGACGTCGGCCAGATCGCCGACGTGGTCGACGACACGGGGATGGTCGTGCCCCCGGCCGACCCCGAGGCGCTCGGCGCGGCGCTGCGGCGGATGGCCGCTTCCCCGGAGCTCGCCCTGTCACTGGGGCGCCGCGCGTGGGAGCGGGTGCGGGCCCGGCACTCGAACGACGTCGTGCGGCGCAACTTCGTCGAACACTGGCGCAAGTGCATCGGCAATGGCCCGTCCGGGTGAAGCTTCCCCCCGGATCCCCCGCACGATATCTAGCCTGGACGGCCCAGCAACTGCTTGAGTCGGCTGCGCCGGCAGCGCGCGGGCCCGCGCGACGTCCGCGACCGCCTGCAGCTCACGCCTGTGAGCGTCGATCACCGGAGACGAGGAAGTAGTGGAACTCAGAGACACCATCGCGGCCTTCCGCGCCGGGTGGTTCCTGCCCGTGATCGGGGTGCTGGTGGGCGGCGCGGTCGGGGCCGGCACCACCCAGGCGATGACGCCGACGTACACGTCGTCGGCTCAACTCTGGGTGACGTCGACGGACGCCAGCTCCACCACCGCCGCGTTCCAGGGCACCCAGTTCGCCGAGAGCCGGGTGCCCTCCTACGTCGAGATCCTCGGCAGCGAGGTCCTGGCCGACTCCGTCATCGACCGGCTCGACCTCGACCTCACGGCGGCGCAGCTGCAGGAGCGGATCGAGGCCTCGGTGCGGCCGGACACCACCGTCCTGGACATCGTCGTGACCGACACCTCGGCCGAACGGGCCCGCGACATCGCCGTGGCGGTCGCCGCCGAGTTCACCGAGCTGGTGCTGGCGGTCGAGGAGACCACGACGACGCCCACCGACCCCGACGAGGTGCCGGTGACGACCGTGCCGGTGGAGATCCAGCCCCTGGGCACCCCGGCGATCGCGGAGGAGCCCTCCTCCCCGAACCCCGTCGCCAACACCGCCGTCGGCGTGCTCATCGGCCTGCTCGTCGGCCTCGTGCTGGCCTACGCGCGGGTGCGGATGGACCGCTCGGTGCGCGATGCGAAGGTCGCCTCCGCGGCGGCCGGCGTCCCGGTGATCGGGGCCGTCGCCCGCGATCGGCAGCTCGCCTCCGAGCACGTGCTCGAGCGGCACAGCCGGTCGGGCAACGCCGAGGCGTTCCGGCAGCTGCGCACCAACCTGCAGTTCCTCGACGTCGACCAGCCGCCGCGCGTGATCATGGTGTCGAGCGCGGCCGGCGCGGAGGGCAAGACCACCCTCGCCGTCAATCTGGCCGTCACGCTGGCCGAGGGCGGGCACCGGGTCGCGCTGGTCGACTCCGACCTGCGGCACCCCCGGGTGGCCAAGTACCTCGGGCTGTCCGACGGCGCGGGGCTCACCAGCGTCCTGGCCGGCACCGCCGACCTCGACGACGTCCTCCAGTCCTACGACAACGGCCGGCTGTCGGTCCTCGGGGCCGGAGCGATCCCGCCGAACCCGAGCGAGCTGCTCGCGTCGGGCAAGCTGCCCGGCGTGGTGGACCGGCTGCGCGCCACCCACGACTTCGTCGTCTTCGACACTCCGCCGCTGCTGCCGGTCGCCGACGGCAGCGCCGTCGCGGTGGCCATGGACGGCGTCCTCCTGGCTGTCCGCCAGGGGAAGACCCGGCAGGACGAGCTGGAGCGGGCCGCGGCGGTGCTCGACCGGGTCGGCGCGAGGAGGCTCGGGGTGGTCCTCACCCACGCCCCGGCGTCGGCGCTGCAGGCGTCCGGCTATCAGGGAGAGCCCCCCACGGAGCCCGAGCCCAAGCTCCGGCCCGCCGCCGCCCAGGAGACCCCCCAGGCGCCGGGCGAACGAAGCGGGGACGACGGCGGGACCGAGCCCGCGGGAGCAACGACGCGGGAGGCGCCGGCCGCGCCGGCGGCGGCACCGCGCCCCGACGTGCCGGCAGCGACGCGCCCCGACGTGCCGCCCCCGCCGGCGGGTGCGACGCGGGCCGAGGTGCCGACGGATCCGGCGACCACCGAGATCCCCGTCGTCGGCTCCACCGCGCCCCGGCATTCGGACTCGACGAGCGGGAATTGAGCCGTTCGCTCCACGGGCGGGCGGGCGGGCGACGTGACGGACCTCGCTGACAGTCTGTGACCGAGGGTGTCCGTTACGTGCTGTTATGTCGTGGGCGAGACATTTCAGCGCTGAGCCGTTAACGTCGTGATGGCGGCTCGACCGGCCGGAGCAATGGTGTCCGGCTGCCCATGCGTGCTCACTCTCCGTGCAGGTGAGCGAGGCGCTGTGTTGGCGGGTACGCCACCACGACGACCAGACGCACCCAGGGGGCTCGGTATCTCGATGCAGGTTGCTCACGAACAGACCACTCGTGAGGTGCTGCCGGCGAAGGTGCGGACCCGCTTCTACGGCCTCCGCCGCCTCCGCGGCGAGGGCACCGAGGCGCGACGGGCGTGGCGCTCGGCGTACGTCCGCAGCATCGTCCTCGGGGATGCGGTCTGCGCCGTGCTCGCGGCCACCATCGGCTACTTCGTCCGGTTCGGCACCGACGTCGACGGCGCGGCCCAGTACTCGCTGTGGGCCGCGCTGCTCATGCCGTTCCTGTGGCTGGCCGCCATGCACGTCGGCCGCAGCTACGAGGAGCGCTTCCTCTGGGTCGGTGCCGAGGAGTTCCGGCGGGTGCTGCACTCCGCCGCGGTCCTGCTGGCCGTCGTGGCCGTGGTCTCCTGGGGGCTGGACCTGCGCGTCGCCCGCGGCTTCGTCGTCGTCGCCCTCCCGCTGGCCACTGTGCTCACCCTGCTGTACCGCTACGTGCGCCGGCAGGCGCTGCACCGGGCCCGCACCGGCGGGGCGTTCCAGCAGACGACGGTCATCGTCGGGCACCGGAACGCCGTGGCCTCGCTGCACGCCGAGCTCGACCGCGCCGCCTACCACGGCTACCGGGTCATCGGGTGCTGCCTGCCCGACGGCAAGGCGGCCGACGTTCCCACCGACTTCGACGGCCTGCCGGTCCTCGGCGGCCTCGACGAGGTGCTCGACGTGGTGAAGCGGTACGAGGTCGACACCGTCGCCGTCATGCCCTGCCCGGAGCTGGACGGCTCGTCGCTGCGCCGGCTCGGCTGGGAGCTGGAGAAGACCGAGGCCGAGCTGCTGCTCGCCCCGGCCGTCACCGAGGTCGTCGGGCCGCGGGTCGCCATCCGCCCCGTCTGCGGGCTGCCGCTGCTGCACGTCGAGCGGCCCGAGCTGCGCGGCGTGCGCCGGCTGGCCAAGACGGCGGTCGACACCTCCCTCGCCGCCGTCGCGCTGCTCCTGACGCTCCCGCTGTTCCTCCTCATCGCGCTGGCCCTGAAGACGACCAGCCGGGGTCCGGTGTTCTTCAAGCAGACCCGCGTCGGCCGCGACGGGCAGACGTTCTCCATGCTCAAGTTCCGCAGCATGGTGCAGGGCGCCGACCGGATGGTCGAGGTGCTCGAGTCCGACAACGACGGCAACGGTGTCCTCTACAAGCGCAAGGCCGACCCGCGCGTGACGCGGGTCGGGCGGGTGCTGCGCCGTTACTCCCTCGACGAGCTGCCGCAGCTGATCAACGTGCTGCGCGGCGACATGAGCCTGGTCGGCCCGCGTCCGCCGCTGCCCAGCGAGACCGAGCGCTACGGCTTCGACATGCGCCGCCGCTTCCTGGTCAAGCCGGGCATCACCGGGCTGTGGCAGATCAGCGGCCGCTCGGACCTCTCCTGGGACGACTCTGTGCGTATCGACGTGCGCTACGTGGAGAACTGGTCGCTGAGCTTCGACATGATGATCCTCTGGAAGACCCTCGGGGCCGTCCTCCGCGGGCGCGGCGCCTACTGACGCCCGGCCGGGCGGCCCCGGCTCAGCCGGCGGCCGCCTCCTGCCACAGGTCGCGGATGTCGGCGTACATGGTGCGGGCGTCGAACCCCGCCTGCCACGTCGCGTAGGCCGCCTGCGCCATCGCGTCGCGCAGCTGCTCGCCGCCCAGGAGGAGCCGCAGGTGCTCGGCCAGGGCGTCGACGTCGCCGGGTGGGACGAGATAGCCGTTGGCGCCTGAGGTGACCAGCTCCTCCATGGCGCCGACCGGGGTCGTGACGGCCGGGATACCCAGGCTCATGGCCTCGATGACCACCATCGGCAGGCCCTCGGCGTGGCTGGGCGCGGCCAGCAGGTAGGCCTCCCGCAGCAGCTCCTGCGCCTGCGCGCGGGGGAGCGACCCCGCGTAGGTGATGCGGCCGGGGCGGGCCCGGACCGCCTCCTCCACGAGTGCGACGACGTGGGGTTCGACCGGGGGGCCGGCGAGGACCAGCTCCGCGTCGTGGAGGTCGTCGAGCCGCTCGAACGCACGCAGCAGCTCGGGCACGCCCTTGGACTCGTCGATCCGGCCGAGCAGGAGCACCCGCTTGGTGCGACCGGCCGGCCACGGCACGACCGGCGGTGCGCCGTCCGCCACGCCGTTGTGCACGACGTGCACCCGCGCGGCGGGAACGCCCAGCTCCTCGGAGACCAGCCGGGCCCACGGCTTGCCCAGGACCACCACGAACGCCGCGCGCTGGAAGAACTGCCCGACCCGGCGCTTCGCGGCCGGCGAGAGCGTCGCGAGGAAGTCCCGGTACCCGGCGCCGTGCAGGTGGATGCCGTAGGGCAGGCCGCGCAGCGCGCACGCCCGCGCGATCGCCAGCTTGCGCCAGGTGCTGCCGCGGCTGGCCACGTGCAGGTGGACGACGTCGGCGCGCGCCGTGCCGGCCGTCAGCAGGCTGCGGGCGAACGCCACGGCCCGCCGCGGAGCGGGGCCGATCCCGCCGGAGTCCACGACCCGCAGCTGAACGGGGGTGGCACTGAGCCGGTTCTGGGTCTCCAGCTCGGCGACGACCGAGGCCATGCCGCCGGGCTGCCCGCCGGTCGGGCCGACGCTCAGGACCCGGAGCGCGCCGTCGTCGTGGTGGCCGGGGCCCGTCGTTCCGTTCCGCATCGTGCCCGGCTCACCGGCCCGAGACGTCGTCGAGGGCGGGCAGCGTCCACTGGTCCCCGAGCCAGGCGTCGAAGCTGGGCGGCTCGAACGGCAGCACACCCCCGCCCGGGTAGGGGGTGAACTCGCTGAACCAGATGGTGCCGTCGACGTTGTAGAGGTCGACCCGCATGAAGTCGAAGTCGCGGCCGAGCACCTCCGCCGCGTGGTTCAGCTCGGCCAGGTTCTCCGGCGGCGGGCCGGGCTCGCCGCTGCCCAGGGCGGTCGCCACGTGCAGTGGTTCCCAGTCGGCCGTGTAGAAGGTGCGCGAGTGCTGCTTGGTGAACCGGCCCGTATCGACCGACACCGCGGCGATCTTGCCGTCGAAGACCAGGTACTTGTAGTCGTCGGGCGGCGTCACGCCGTCGCCGATGGCCTCCTCGATGACGTACAGGGGGCGCGCCTCGCTGTACGCCCACTCGCCGAGCAGGACGCTCTGGTCGTCGCGCAGCCAGGTCCTCGTCTCCGCGATCGTCCGCGCGTCGACCGTTTCCTTCTCGCTGCCGAAGCGCACCAGGCCGCTGCGGTGGTTGGGCTTGAGCACCCAGGGCCGGTCGAACATCCGGCCGGCCACCTCGGTGAGATTCGTGCCCGACCAGAAGGTCTCGGGCACCGAGATGCCGGCCTCCTCCTGCACCTGGGCCGCGTGCTCCTTCATCGCCAGCTTGTCGCAGGTCCAGGCCAGCAGCGGGCGCCGGTCGTGGAGGATGCGCCAGTTGATCTTCTCGCCGAACGTCTGCGGATCGCGGAGCCGGGGCAGCCGCCCGTGCCCGGCCAGGTACAGGTATCGCCGCCGGAGAGGGAGGGGCAGGAGGCCGGCGACCCTGCGGTGAGCCGGCTGGAAAACGTGTCGGAGGCTCTCGTTCAAGCCGCTCCGGGGCATCCTGACCCCTTCTGGTGTGAGACGTGGGCACGCCGGCTGGTGTCGGTTCCCGGCGCGCCGTCCGACGTCCGGTGTCGCGGGCGAGCCTAGTACCCGGGGTTCCGGGTCGACTTCCCGCGCAGCGCAACCACCCCATCGGAGGTGTCGGGGGACGGCCCGCACCGCCCACACTGGTGCCGTGCCCGACCAGCATCCGCCCGCGAACCCCGTCACCGTCCTGCTGGTGTGCACCGGGAACATCTGCCGGTCGGCCCTGGGGCAGGGGCTGGGGCGGGCCTACCTGCGCGAACTCCTCGGGCCGGAGGTGTCCGACCTCCGGCTGGTCAGCGCGGGTACGCGCGCGGTCGCCGGATCGCGGATGCACCCGCACAGCGCGCTGGTCCTGTCCGGGCTGGGTGGGGACCCCGAGGGGTTCGTGGCCCGTCAGCTGGAGCCCGGGATGGTCGCCGAGGCCGACCTGGTCCTCACCCTCACCCGCTACCACCGCCGCGACGTGCTGGGGCTCGTGCCCCGGGCCCTGGCGCGCACCTTCACCCTGCGGGAGGCCGCGGCGCTGCTCGACGCCCTCGACGACCGGCGGCCCGCGGGAGGCGGCTTCGCCGACCGGGTCCGCGCGCTGGTCGCCGCCCTGGCCGCGGCGCGCCCCGGGCGCAGCGGCGGGGAGGAAGACGACATCGCCGACCCGATCGGCCGCCCCCTGCAGGGTCACGAGGAGATGGGGCAGGCGGTGGCCGAGGCGCTGCTGCCGGTGCTGGCCGCGCTGGCCTCCCTGCACCCGTCCCTGCACGACGCGGCCGTGCCCGATCCCCGGGGGGGCGCCGCGCACGTCGACCGCGGCGGTGCCCATGCGGTCGACGGCCGGCCGTCCGGCGACGAGGGCCCGACCGCGGGCGGCTCCGCACCGGCGGCGGATCGGCCCGGGCGTCCCGTGCGGCGTTCGTTCGGCGTCCTGGGCTTCCGCCGGCGCGCCGGCTCCGGTTCCGGTTCCTAGCGCGGGGTGATCGGGGAGGTCGTCCACTCCGCGGGCACGAAGTCCGGCACCGGCGGGGTGCCCGGAGTCTGCCGGCGGTCGGCCACGCGGACCGCCCGGCCGATGACGAGCGCCAGGAGGCCGGCCAGCGTCATCCAGGCGGTCGCGAGGACCAGCAGCCATGTCATGGGACCTTCCTAGGCGGACCGCTGCGAGCGGGCCGGGTCCGACGCGGGCAGAACCTGCCGAAGATTCTTCTCGCCGCATGTGCGGGTGTCCGCGCAGGTCGGGCCGCGAGTCGCTTAGCAGAACCGGGGGCGGCTCGGCGCGAAGCCCGAGAAATTCACTCGAACGGGCTTGGCGTTACGTAATCGTGACGCTACCTTCTGTCGCGTGTCACGAACCGCTTACCGACAGTGGCGAAACCACCGGCCCCGCCGCAGGCGTCTCTCCCGACGTCGGCTGGCGCAGCTCTCCCTCGCCCTGGTCGGCATCCTCCCGCTCAGCTACCCACTCGTGCAGAACCAGGGGGCCGACGTCGTCGCGAGCCAGTCCCCGCAGGCCGCGGAGACCCGGGACTCCCGCCCAGCCGCGCAGTCCCCGGTGGGTGCCCCGCCGGCCGTCGAGGCTCCGGCCGCCCCGGCCCCCGCCGGCACCCAGGCGCAGGCTCCGGCCCCGAACGAGCAGCCGGCCCCGGTCGCCGATTCCCGGACCGGCACGCGGCCCACCGGCCCGACGACCACGGCTCCCACCGCGCCTGCCCCGGCTCCCGTGCCCACGCAGCCCGCGACAACCCCCGCGAAGCCCGTCGCCGCTCCCGCGAGCGGCGCCCTCAGCTGGGCCCCGCCGGCCGGCTGGCAGAACTACCCGGTCACCAACGTCACCCCGAGCAACTCGGTCACGACCATCGGGGCCCGGGGCGGCGACGTCCTGGTCAAGCTGCCCGCCGACCGCCCGGCCGGGCCGATCACCATCGCCAACTGCCGCAACGCCGTCATCATGGGCGGGCAGATCACCGTCGCGCCCACCGCCCGCTTCGGCAACGACGACCAGCGCGCCATCTACGTGCACAAGTGCACCGGCACCGTGCACATCGAGGGCGTCCTCATCAACGGCAACGTCCCGGGCTCCCAGGCCGACGGCATCGCCGTGAACGCCCCCGAGGCCACCGTGCAGATCCAGAACGTCCGCATGGAGGCCCTGCGCGGCACCTACTCGGTGAACCACGCCGACGTCTTCCAGCCGTGGGGCGGGGTGCGCGAGTACCGGATCGACCGGCTCAGCGGCACGACCAACTACCAGGGCATCCAGGTCCGCCAGGACCTCGGCGCCATCGGCAAGGGCACCATCCGGAACACCAACGTCGGCAGCTCCGAGGTGAACCCGATCGAGCGGGGCGGGCAGTTCATCCGCATCGACTGCAACACCTACCCGCTGGCCCTCGAGAACGTCTACCTCGACCCGCGCTCCGGCCGGGACATGGGCTACAGCGTGTGGCCGCAGACCGATGACCGCAGCTGCCCCGCGAAGATCAGCAACGGCGTCGTCTCGTGGCCGTCGATCGGGAACCTGACCGGCACCCTCACGCAGGGCAAGCCCGCGTCGGGTGACTTCGTCCCGGCCGGCTCCGTCGGCATCGGGTACGTCAGCCCCGGTTATCGCTGACCCGACCGTGAGGGGCGGGTGCCGCGCGAGACGCGCGGCGCCCGCCCCTTCGGCGTCTCAGTACGCACCGCGACCGGTGAGGACCGCCCCCACCGTCCGCCACAGGATCATCAGGTCCAGCATCAGGGACCAGTTCTCCACGTAGTGGATGTCCAGCCGCACCGAGTCGGTCCAGGACAGGTCGGACCTGCCGCTCACCTGCCACAGCCCGGTCAGGCCGGGCTTGACCACCAGCCGGCGGTGCATCTCCACCCCGTACCGCTCGACCTCCGAGGGCAGCGGCGGGCGGGGGCCTACCATCGACATCTCCCCGCGGAGGATGTTGATCAGCTGGGGCAGCTCGTCGACCGAGTACCGCCGCAGGACCCGGCCAACCCGCGTCACCCGCGGGTCGCGCCGCATCTTGAACAGCACGCCGTTGCCGTCGCTCACCGGGGCCAGGCGGGTGACCAGGCGGTCGGCCCCGACGTGCATGCTCCGGAACTTCAGCATCGGGAACCGGTGCCCGTCCCGGCCCACCCGCACCTGGCGGTAGAACACCGGCCCCGGGCTGTCGAGCTTGACGGCCAGGCCGGCGCCGACGAGGACCGGGGCCAGCAGCAGCAGGAGCAGGACGGCGCAGAACCGGTCGAAGGACTCCTTCACCAGCCGGTGGAGGCCGCGCAGCTCGGGCCGCTCCATCTGCAGCAGCGAGAGCCCGCACACCGGGCGCACCCGGATGCGTGGGCCGACGACCTCGGAGACGGCCGGCGCGAGCAGCAGGTCGGCCTGCGTCTTCTCCAGCTCCCAGCCCAGCCGGCGCAGCGCCGCACCGTCCAGCTCGGGGCACGGCAGGACGGCCACGGTGTCCACCTCGTACCGCTCGACGACGTCGACCACCTCGTCGAGGCCGCCGAGCACCGGCAGACCGACGGAGCCGCCGCGGCTGCCGGAGCGTGCGGGCAGGCAGCAGCCGATGACGGAGTAGCCCTGGTCGACCTCCCGGTGCAGCTGCTCCCGGAGCGCGGCCACGCCGTTGCGGTGGCCGACGAGCAGCGTCGTCTGCTGGAAGCGGCCGCGAGCCCGCTGTCGGCGCAGCCACGACCGGTGCGCCTGGCGGTGGGCGAGGGTGAGCGCGGTGGCCAGCGGCAGGGCGACGACGACGAAACCGCGGGCGACCTCCAGCTTGAGGCCCCACGAGACCGTGCCCACCAGGGCCAGCAGCAGCGCGGCGGCGAAGAAGACGCGGCGGAACTCCTCCGGCCCCTCCCACAGGTAGCGGCTCTCGTAGCTGCGGGCGACCACCATGGCGAACAGCCAGACGCCGGGCAGGGCGACGGCGATGGCCAGGGACGCGTTGGTGGCACCGACGTCCGGCGGGTGGAAGCGGGCGAGCAGACCGCTGCCGGCGGCGACGGACGCGCAGACGGCGTCCCACACCACCAGGCGGCGGACGTAGGGACCGCGCCAGGCGCGGCGGGCGGCGGTGCCCGCCCCGCGCAGCCGGTCGGCCCGCGTGAGCCGTGGAGGCGGCGCGGCACGGTGGTGGTGGGTGAGGTGTTCGGACGGGATGGCTTCACTGCTCATCGGGTGAGTTCCCTGCGGTGCGAACGGCGATCCGGCGCCCGGTGGGGAGAGAGGCACACCGGGGGCGGGACGCGCGTGCGGAGTCATGGACTGTTCGACGAGCCGATCGACGGACCGGCGGGGCGGGCGAAGAGGGGAGCGTGCGCCCGTCAGTCGGGGCTGGCGCCCGGCTCCTCGACGCGGCCGAGGAGGGCGGCGTCGTTCCCGCGAGCGGTCCGGATCGAGCCGGCGAGAGACGCGGGGAAGCCCGCGTCGAGCACCGCGAGCACGCAGTCCGCGTGGTCGGTGTGGCCGGCGCCGAACCCACCGCTGCCGGACGCGGTGGCCGACGCGGGGCCGCCCGGGCCGCTCGCGGGCACCGGTGCGACCGGCGCCGCCGGAGGGCCGTGCTGGCCCGGCGGGCGCACCGGTGCCGGTGGCGGGGCCGGGGGCGGCGGGCCGGGGGGCTGCGGGGTCGCGGTGAGGGTCGGTGTGACCGGCTGGGTGGTGCCGGCCCCGCGCGCGGACGGGGACGCGGAGGCCGCCGCCCCCGTCGTGGTCGTCTCCGCGGCGGCGGGGAGGCACGGCGGCGCGGTGGCGTCCGGCGTCGGCGCGCTCTGCGGCAGCGCCGTCGGCGGCTTGGTCGCCGAGGTGGCCGGAAGCGGGGCGTTCGCGGGCTGAGTGTCGGCTTCCTCCGTGCCGGCGAGCTCCGTGCCTGCCTTGGTGGGCTCGGTGGGCTCGGTGCCGCCGGGCTCGCTCTCGGTCGGTTCGCCCTCGGTGGGGCCGGCGGGCTCCTCGTCGCTGGGTTCGCCCTCGGTGGCGTCGCCCTCGGTGGGGCCGGCGGGCTCCTCGTCGCTGGGTTCGCCCTCGGTGGCGTCGCCCTCGGTGGGGCCGGCGGGCTCCTCGTCGGTCGGCTCGCCGTCGACGGGTTCGCTGTCCGGCGGCGACTGATCGGCGGGTGCGGGGTCGGCGGGTGCGGGGTCGATGGGTGCCGGGTCGACGGGTGCCGGGTCGGCCGCAGGCGGGGTGACGTCCGGTTCCGCGGGTGGCGGCGTCGGCGCCACGGGCGGGGTGACGTCGCCGTCGGTCGGGGTGGTCGGTGTCGGGCCGGGCACGGCCGGGGTGGCGGGAGTAGCCGGGGGCCCGGCCGGCGGGGGGTCCGCGGGGACGTCGGGCGAGGGGTCCGCGGGGACGTCGGGCGAGGGGTCCGTCGGGACGTCGGGCGGGGGGTCCGTCGGGACGTCGGGCGGGGGGTCTGCGGGGACGTCGGGCGGGGGGTCCGCGGGGACGTCGGGGGGCGGTTCCTCGAGGCCGGGCGGCGCGACCACGGAGGTGTCGCCCTCCGTGTGGCCGGCGGAGTCGGCCCGCGCCGCGTCGGCGGAGACGGCGAGCAGCAGCCAGGCGCCCAGGGACAGCAGGGCGGCCATCAGCAGGCGGCGCGGCCACGCCCCGCGCCCGGGGAGGCCGGCGTGCGGCGCGACGAGGGCGTGCGGTCCCGACAGCGCTCCCGCCGCCCGGCCGATGGACACGCGCCTCCTCCTGTTCCTCGCCTCGTGAGACACCTTCGGCCCAACTCCCGGCGAGGGGAACCGGGATCGGGTGGCGTGCGGGTTAACAGCGGCGGCGCGCGGCCCGGCCTCACTGTCGGTTACGTAACCGATCGGTATCGCGGCCATGGGGTCGAGGTCCGGCGCGAGCGGGCGCCCCCCTCGATCGGGGTCGCCGAGGCCGGGAACCGGCGATGAGCACCCCCTGGGGCGACTACCGTCATGCCCTGCACGACGGCCCGCCGCGGCGCGGGCACCGGGCGGGGTCCTCGTCCGGTCGCGATCCACGGCGGAGGTTCAGCAGGCGATGCGCATGCTCGTCACCGGGGGTGCCGGCTTCATCGGCGCCAACTTCGTGCACCAGACGCTGCGCGAGCACCCCGAGTACGAGGTCACCGTGCTCGACGCGCTGACCTACGCGGGGAACGAGGCGTCCCTGGCACCCGTCCGTGACGACATCGAGTTCGTCCACGGCTCTGTCGCCGACGCGGACCTGGTCGACCGGCTGGTGGCCCGCTGCGACGTCGTCGTCCACTTCGCGGCCGAGAGCCACAACGACAACTCGCTGCGCGATCCCTCGCCGTTCCTGCAGACCAACGTCGTCGGCACGTTCACGCTGCTCGAGGCGGTGCGTCGGCACGGCGTCCGCTACCACCACATCTCCACCGACGAGGTGTACGGCGACCTGGAGCTGGACGACCCGGCGAAGTTCACGCCGGAGACGCCGTACAACCCCTCCAGCCCTTACTCGTCGACCAAGGCGGGGTCGGACCTGCTGGTTCGGGCCTGGGTGCGCTCCTTCGGCATCCACGCCACCATCTCGAACTGCTCCAACAACTACGGGCCCTACCAGCACGTGGAGAAGTTCATCCCGCGGCAGATCACCAACGTGCTCGTCGGCCTGCGCCCCAAGCTCTACGGCGCAGGCGAGAACGTGCGCGACTGGATCCACGTCGACGACCACAACTCCGCCGTCCACGCGGTCCTGGACCGGGGCCGCTCCGGTGAGACCTACCTGATCGGCGCCGACGGGGAGAAGAACAACCGCGAGGTGCTCGGCCTGATCCTCGAGCTGCTCGGCCGGCCGGCCGACGCCTTCGACTCGGTCACCGACCGGGCCGGCCACGACCTGCGCTACGCCATCGACGCCACGAAGCTGCGCACCGAGCTCGGGTGGACGCCGCGCTACACCGACTTCCGCGACGGCCTGGCCGCCACCATCGACTGGTACCGGGAGAACACGGCCTGGTGGCGCCCGCTCAAGGACGGCGTCGAGGCGCAGTACGCGGCCCAGGGGCAGTGAACGCCGTCATCGTCGGCGCCGGCGGGCAGCTCGGCCGCGCGCTGCGGGGTGCGTTCCCCGACGCCGTGGCGCTGGACCGGGCCGCGCTCGACGTCACCGACGCCGCCGCCGTGCGGGCCTTCGACTGGACCGGCGTCGACGTCGTGCTCAACGCCGCCGCCTGGACCGCCGTCGACGCCGCGGAGGACCCGGCCAACCTGGCCGCGGTGCGCGCGGTGAACGTCGACGCCGTCGCGCACCTCGCGCACGCCGCCGACCGGGCCGGCGCGGCGCTGGTCCACCTCTCCAGCGAGTACGTCTTCGACGGCACCCATCCCGGCCCGATCCCCGAGGACCTCCCGCCTTCGCCGTTGTCGGTCTACGGCCGTAGCAAGGCCGACGGTGACGCGTGTGCGACCGCGGTCGAGCGGCACTGGCTGGTGCGCACCACCTGGGTGGTGGGGGAGGGCGGCAACTTCGTGCACACCATGGCCGGCCTCGCCGACCGCGGGATCAGCCCCTCGGTCGTCGACGACCAGATCGGCCGGCCCACCACCGCCGCCGACCTCGCCGCCGGCATCCGCCACCTGGTCGGCACGGGGGCGCCGTACGGCCCCTACAACCTCACCGGCGACGGCGAGCCTGCGTCCTGGGCCGACGTCGCCGCGCTGGTCTTCACCGCCCGCGGCCGCTCTGCCGACGACGTGCAGCGCGTGAGCACCGCCGAGTACTTCGCCGGGCGCGCAGGCGTCGCGCCGAGACCGCTGAACTCCGTGCTGGACCTGGCGAAGATCCGCGCCGCGGGCTTCCGGCCGGTGCACTGGCGCGAGGGCCTGCGCGACCACCTCAGCCGCCTCAGCTGACCCCGGCGTCCCGGCACCCCCGACACGGGGGACAGGTCGGTCAAGTTCCGCCCCCGGCCTGCCGATGATCGCGGTGTGTGGTGGACGTGGATCATCGGCGGACTGGTCGTCTGGATGGCGATCGCCGTCGTGCTCGGCGTCGTGATCGGCCGGGCGATCCGGCACGCGGACGAGCGCGCGGCCGCCTCCTGGGTCGAGCCGGTTCGCGCGCCGCAGCCCGCCGCCGCGCGCACCCGCCGCCGCGCCGTCCCGCTGCCCCCGGTGGGCGTCGGGCTGGCCGCCGCCGCCGTGGCGCTCATGGCCACCGGCTTCCTGCTGCGCCTGACCGGGGCCACCGGCACAGCTGCCCGCGCCCTCTCCATGGACGCGCCCTTCTCCCTGCCCCGTCTCTTCGTGGCCGGGCTGTTCGCCGTCGCCGCCCTCGCCGCCGTCGCCGGCGCCGCCCGCGACCCCGGCCGCCGCACCTGGTGGCTGGCCGTCGGGCTGGTCGCGGCCGGCATCGCCTCGGTCAAGGCCGGGGGCACCGTGCACGCCGACGCGATGACCGCCCTGGACGCCGCCGCCGGCCGGCCCGCCGCCATCACCCTCAGCGCCCTCGTCGCCCTGGCCGTCGTCGGGGCGCTGTTCTTCCTCAGCCGCACCGAGCGCCGTGACCGGCGCCGCGTCCTCGGCAGCCTGGCCGGCTACGGCGTCGCCGCGGTCGGGCTCTCCGCCCTCTCCGTCGTCGCCCCCGACTCGCTCCGGGTCACCGCCACCTTCGTCGAGGAGTCCGGCGAGGCGCTGGCCGGGGTGGCGTTCCTGGTCGCCGTCCTCATCGGTGTCGCGCCGCGGCTGGTGCTCCCGGCCGACTGGGCGCTGCGCCGGACGGACGACGCCCACTCCCTCGAGCTGGCTCAGCCCGGCGTCCGGCCGGCCGGGGATCCGGCTCGCTGACGACCGGGCCCGCCGCTCAGAACCCGGCGCGCACCTCCCCGCAGCGGCACGCGTAGAGCGTCGCGCTGCTGAACGGGTCCTGGCCGACCCGGCGGAACCAGTGCACGTGCGCCGCCGCCACCCGCCGACCGGACGACGCGCCCCCGGTGCGGGGCCGGGAGCGGGCCGGCAAGCAGGGCTGATCGGCCATCTCGCGCTCCGCCCTCCCCGGGTCTGCCACCTGCCCCGTCCCGATCACCGGGTCGCCGCAAGGCGCGGCCACCGCGATGTCTACCACCACGAGCCAGGGCGCGGGATACGTGCGCTCGCGGCGGCCGTCGTGGTCCTCGCCACAGCGGAGGACGCCCCGGGTGCTCCCGGCCACCGTACGGGCGAGGGCGGTCAGGCTGCGGCCGGTGACTCACCCTGCGCGGGGAACGAGCGCGGGTCCGACTGCTGGCGCAGGTGCTTCTCGACCTCGTCGGTCCAGGCGGCGGGTGCGGCGGGCGTGTTCGCTGACCGGATGCCTCGCCCGACGACCACTGCGGCGCCCAGGGCGAGCAGCGTCCAAGAGAGACCGATCACCAACAGCCACGTCATGGCGCCATTCCTACGGGGCGGGCCGGAACCGACGGCGATCCGGCGCGGGCAGAACCTGCTGAAACGGAGTGCTGGGACGGTGCCCGCGCACACTGGCCTCCAAACCGGGAGGCCGCGACTGTGGCCCCCGCGCCCGGCGTGGCATCGCGGGGGAGGCGCGCGACGTCACCCCTCCGGTGGAACGTGAGAGCACAGCCGCGCCTCCCGGCCCGGCGGCGGCCCCGGCTGGATAACCTCAACCCGTGACATGGCTGGTGACCGGGGGAGCCGGCTACATCGGGGCACACATCGTCCGTGCGATGCGGGGAGCCGGGCAGGACGTCGTCGTGCTCGACGACCTCTCCTCCGGCGACCGGAGCCGCATTCCCGGTATCCCCTTCGAGGGCGGCAGCGTCCTCGACGGAGACACCGTGAGCCGCGTGATCGCCGACCACGGGGTGACCGGCGTCGTCCACGTGGCCGCCAAGAAGCAGGTCGAGGAGTCCGTCCGCCGACCGCTGTACTACTACCGCGAGAACGTCGAGGGCCTGCGCACCCTGCTCGAGGCGGTGACCGCGGCCGGCGTCACCTCGTTCATCTTCTCCTCGAGCGCTGCCGTCTACGGGGCTCCGGATGTCGACGTTGTGCAGGAGTCGATCGGTTGTAGCCCCGTGAACCCCTACGGGACGACCAAGCTCGTGGGGGAGTGGATGGTCCAGGAGGTCGCCGCCGCCACCGGCCTGCGCTTCGTGAATCTCCGCTACTTCAACGTCGCGGGGAGCGCCGAGCCGGCGCTCACCGACCGGGGGGTCTCCAACCTCGTCCCGATGGTGTTCCAGCAGCTCGCCCAGCGGCGGCCGCCCCGCATCTTCGGTGACGACTACCCGACGCCCGACGGCACCTGCATCCGGGACTTCATCCACGTCGCGGACGTCGCCTCCGCGCACGTCGCCGCGGCGCGCGCGCTCGGCGACGGCGAAGTGACGGCCCTCACCGCCAACATCGGCCGCGGCGAGGGCGTCTCGGTGCGGGAGATGGTGGAGACCATCCGAGCGGTGTCGGGCACCGCGGACGGGGCCTGGGCGGAGCCGGTCGTCGAGCCCCGGCGGGCGGGTGACCCCGCGCGCGTGGTGGCCTCGGCCGACCTGATCCACGAGGCGCTGGGCTGGCGCGCGCAGTACGGGGTCATGGACATGGTGGCATCGGCGTGGGCCGGATGGACCGCCCGCGGCGAGACCCCCGCGTCGACCGGCTGACCCTCAGCCGCCCACCGGGCCGAGCGGCAGGCGGTCGAGCAGCTCGCTCCACCGCCGGGCCGCCGCCCGGCCGCTGAACGACTCCTCCACGACGGCGCGGGACCGTGCCCCGCGCTGCCGGCACTGCTCCGGGTCCTTCACCAGCTCGCGCACCAGCGCGGCCAGTTCCGCCGGGTCGTCCGCCTGGAGCCGGACGTCGGCGGGCAGCCCTAGCCCCTCGAAGGCGCCGGCGGTGCCCACGACCGGCAGCCCGTGGGCCATGCCGTCGAGCACCTTCAGCTTCACGCCGCCGCCGGCCACCAGGGGGGCGACCAGCGCCCGCCGACCGAGCGCGGCGTGCAGGTCGTCGACGTAGCCGTGCAGGACGATCCCGGGCACGTCGAGCTGCGCGCGGACGGCGTCCGGGCAGTGGCCGACCACGTGCAGCACCTGCTGCGGGTCGCCCGGGTCGAGGTGGGGCAGCACCTCGTCCCGGTAGAAGCGCAGGGCCTGCACGTTGGGCAGGTAGTCCAGCCCACCCAGGAAGACCAGGCCGTCCCCGGGCTCGACGGGCTGGTCGGGAACCGGCACGGCGGGGGGCAGCCAGGCGACCTCCCGCCGGGTGCGCTCGGCGAGCAGCTCGGCCTCGGAGCGGGACACCAGGCTGACCGCGGCCACCGAGGCGGCGACCGTCCGCTCCCGCTGGGCGACCCGCCGTGATTCCCAGCCGAGCAACGCCACCGCGCTGCGCGCGGCCACGGGCCGCAGCGGGCCCGGCACCCGGGCCGCCGCGAACCCGAGGACCGCCGCCGGGTCGCTCCGGGCGGTCGTGCGCAGCCGGTCGTACCGGGTGCTGAGCAGGTCGTCGAGGTCGACCACGACCGGCGCCCGCACCCCGGCGACGGCGCCGAAGAGCCGCAACGAATCCGTCAGCAGCAGATCCGCGCCCAGCTCGCCGGCGAGGCGGGTCACCGCCCGGCGCACCGACCGGTCGGTGAACAGGCACTCGTTCAGGGACCGCCGACCCAGCGTCAGCGCGTGCGCCGCCGACGCCGCGACCACGGGGAGGCGTGGGGAGCGGATGTGCTCGGTGCGGAAACGCGTCGTCCAGGGGCCGGGCTCCGCGGGGCGCGGGGCGACGACGGCGACGGTCACCTCGTGCCCGAGGGCGGTCAGCGCCTCGGCGTGCGTGCGGAGCACGACGATCCGCCCGGTCACCCGGGTGCCGATGTCCCGGGTGGTCACCATGAGGATGCGCAGCGGCCGTCGCGTCATGCCGTCGCCCCGCCGTCCGCCGCGGTGAGCAGGTCCACGAGGGCGTCGGCCACCGCGGCGGTGCCGGAAGCGGCCGCCACCCGTTCCGGCGGCAGCAGGTCGTAGGTGCGGACCCGCCCCTCGGCGAGCAGGTCGGCCACCGCGGCGTCCAGATGGTCGGCCCGGTCGTCCTCTCCCAGGTGCCGCAGCAGGAGCGAGCCGGAACGGATCATGCCCAGGGGGTCGGCCCGGTCGGTGCCTGCATGCCGGGGCGCCGAGCCGTGCGCGGCCTCGAACACGGCCAGCCCCGGCCCGTAGTTGGCGCCCGGCGCGAGCCCGATGCCTCCCGCCATCGCGGCGACCAGGTCGGAGAGGATGTCGCCGTACTGGTTGGTGGTGACGACGACGTCGATGTCGCCGGGCCGCCGCACGAGGTGGGCGGCGAGGTTGTCGACCAGCACGTCGTCGAACTCCAGGCCGGGGTACCGGGCGGCGGTCTCGCGGCCGATCTCCAGGAAGAGGCCATCGGTCGCCCGCATCACCGTCGCCTTGTGGGCCACGGTGATCCGCCGGCGGCCGTGCCGGCTCGCCCAGTCGAAGGCGAATTCCACCGTCCGGCGGACGGCGGCCTCCGTCGCCGGCTTCAGCGCCACCGCCGAGCCGGGAGCGAGCCGTGCGCCGTGCCGGCGGGCCGCCTCGCCGACGGCCTCCGCTCCGGGTGTCCCCGCGGCGAACTCGATGCCGGCGTACAGGTCTTCCGTGGTCTCTCGGATGACGACGACGTCCAGTCCCCGGAACGGCGTCGGGACACCGGGCAGCACCCGGCTGGGCCGCACCTGCGCGAAGACGTCCAGCGCCCGGCGCAGCCCGGTGTTCGGCGACGGGAAGCCGTCGGTGCGGCTGGTGCTCACCGGCCCCTTCAGCGCCGCGCCGGTCCTCCTGACCGAGTCCAGCGCCGCTTCGGGCAGCGCGCTGCCGCATCCGGCGTCCAGGGCCGGTTGCCCGAGCAGCTGGACGTCCCAGGAGATGGCGGCGCCGGTGGCGGCGAGCACGCGGCGCGTGGCGTCGACGATCTCCGGGCCGATGCCGTCGCCGGGGATCACGGTCACGTCGTGGGGCACGGGGGCAGGCTAGCCGGAACCCCATTAGGTGAACCGTGTGCTCAGCGACCGCTCCGGCTCGCAACGGCCCGCCGCGCCGGTAGCCTTCCCCCGGGCCCGGTCGGTGCAGGCCGGTGCGCCACCGGATGGACGTGGAGGACGGATGAGCTCTGGGAGTGCGCGCCCGCAGTCGGCGGAGATGACGCCGGGCCCGGGATTCCGGTACCGGCGCAACACGCGGCAGCCCTCGCCCGACCTGGTCCGGCGGCTGGGCGCGTTCGCGGGCGCCGACGTGTCCGACATGATGAACCGGCTCTACACGATGAACCCGTCGATCAAGCCGGTCACCCCGCGGGAGCTCCGCCTGGTCGGGCCGGCCTGCACGGTCAAGGTCTTCCCCGGCGACAACCTGATGGTGCACAAGAGCCTCGACCTGGCGAAGCCGGGCGACGTCCTGGTCATCGACGCCAGCAGCTCGATGATGACCGCCGTCATCGGTGACCTGGTCTCCACCAAGGCGCGGCACCGCGGCATCGCCGGCGTCGTCGTCGACGGCCTGGTCCGCGACCTCGACGGGATCCTGGCGCTCGGCGACTTCCCCGTCTTCGCCCGGGGGACGACCCCGCTGGGTCCGCTGCACCGCGGGCCCGGGGAGGTCAACTACCCGGTGAGCGTGGGGGGCATCGTGGTCAACCCCGGCGACGTCATCGTCGGGGACGCCGACGGCGTCGTGGTGGTTCCGCAGGACAGCTGCGAGGACCTGCTGCAGCGGCTGGACGCCCGGGCGGCCGCCGCCGCGGAGTACCAGAGCGCGGTGGCGCGGGGCGAGTTCTCCAACGCCTGGGTCGACACCATGCTCGACGCCGGCGGCCTCACCGCGGGGCCCGACCTTGGCTGACGCGCCGACCGCCCCCGCGATCATCCTCGGGGGTAGCTTCAACTCGCTGTCCGTAGCCCGCTCCCTGGGCCGCCAGGGCGTCCCCGTGCATGCGCTCGGGGACGGTGCCGGCGGCTCGCTGGTGCAGCGGTCCCGCTACCTGAGCAGCTACGTCCCGGTCACCTCCTCGGCCAGCGCCCCCGAGGAGTGGCAGCGGTGGCTGGAGACAGGGCCACGGGGCGGTGTCCTGCTGCCGTGCAGTGATGCGGCACTGGAGTTCCTCGCCCTGCACCGCGACGCGCTGACCGCCGACGGCTACTGCCCGGCCGCGGGAGCGGACGACGTCACGCTGGCCATGCTCGACAAGGAGCAGACCTACGCGCTGGCCCGGTCGGTCGGCGTGCCGGCGCCCCGGACGGCGGCCGTGCACACGCTGAACGAGCTGCGCGAGGCGGTCACCGGCATGGAGTTTCCCCTGGCGCTCAAGCCCCGGCACTCCCACCTGTTCGCGCGGGCGTTCGGCACCAAGGCGATCGTCGCGGAGGACCGCGAGACCCTCGAGGCCGGCTTCCGGGCAACGCAGGAGCACGAGCTGGAGATGATCGTCACCGAGATCATCCCGGGGGACGACAGCCGCTACTGCTCCTACTACAGCTACCTGGACGACGACGGCACGCCGCTGTTCCACTTCACCAAGCGCAAGCCGCGCCAGAACCCGCCCGGGTTCGGCCTGGGCACCTTCCACATCACCGAGTGGGTGCCCGACGCCGCCGAGTTGGGCCTGAAGTTCTTCACCGGGATCGGCCTGCGGGGCATCGGCAACGTCGAGTTCAAGCGGGACAGCCGCACCGGGCAGCTGAAGATCATCGAGTGCAACCCGCGCTTCACCGCGGCCGACAAGCTGGTGCAGCGCGCCGGGGTGGACATGGCGACGATCGCCTACCGCCGTGCCCTCGGTCTGCCAGTCACCCCGCCCGGCAGCTTTCGCAGCGGGGTGCGGCAGTGGCACCCGTTGGAGGACCTCCACGCCTTCCGCGCCTATCGCGCGAGCGGCGGGATGGGGACAGCGGAGTGGCTGGGCTCGCTGGCCCACCCCCGCACGCTCGGCCTGCCCATGCTCGACCTGGGGGACCCGGCACCCAGCGTCGAGTACACCGCGGGATTCCTGCGGCGTGCGGTCCGCGCGGTCGGCCGCCGCGTGGTGGCCCGGCTGCCCAACCGGGGGGGCTGACGCCGGAACGGGTTCCGGCGCCAGGTGGCGTCAGGTCGCCGGCATGGGGACCGGGAGTCGGTGGTCCCTGGTGGCCGGAGGTGCCGCGTTGCTCCCCGCAAGCAGTGTGGCGAGGATGTCCTCGGCCACCGGTCGGGCGGTCGAGCTGTCCCGGACGAGGTAGTGGTAGGTCAGCCCCGGCGTGCTGTTGACCTCGATGATGCCGCTGACCACGGGATCCCCGCCCGCCGACGGGAACTGCACGCTCAGCTCCACGCTGGCCAGCCGGAGGCCGAGGGCCCGGACGGCGGCCACGGCGTGGGCCGCGAGCTCGGGGTGTGGGTGCTCGCTCTCGCACTCGGCCGCCGAGCCGGCGTTGACCGCTCCCGCCACGACGACCGTGGCGTCCTCGACAGGCACCGATGCCGGGGTGAGGCCCTGCCGGTCCAGCGCCAGGCAGGCGTCGAATGTCAACCCGAGCAGGAGCAGCCCCTCCCGGCCCTCGGCCGCCAGCCTCCGGCGGTTCTCCGCCGCGATCAGCTCTGCCACGGTGGAGCGGCCGTCCCCGGTGACCGAGGGCCGGCGCCGCCGGACGCTGCCGATGACCTCGCCGTCCAGGACGAGGAGGCGGTGCTCGTTCCCGCTCAGCTGCCGCTCGATGACCAGCTCGGGGCAGTAGCGGACCGCCGCGAGCGCGGCGCGCGCCAGCTCGCCGACGGTGCGGACGTCACAGGTCACCCCCGCCCCGGCTCCCGTCCCGTAGGCCGGCTTCACCACGCAGGCCCCGTGCCGGCGGAGGAACCGGAATGCCGGCGCGGGGTCGGCCAGCGTGAACGACTCCTGGTCAGTCGTCGGCAGGCCCGCCTCGGAGAGGCGGGCGGCGGAGGCCACCCGGTCCCCGGCGAGCGCCAGCGTCACCGGGGAGTCCAGCTCCACCAGGTTCTCGCGGACCACGGTGACGGCGTCGTCGCACCGGATCGACATGAACCCCGACACCGACTCGGTCACCTCTGCGCCGGCCCGTGCGGCGGCGTCCAGCCACAGCCGGCGGTAGACGTCGGCGCGGGCGTCCTCGACGGCCTGCTCCGAGCCGGTGAGCTGCGTCCGGATCCGCCGCGAGTCACCCGCTCCGACCATGCCCCACATCGCGACGAACGGGGCCAGGAATCGGGCCGGGCGCCCGCCCCGTCCGGTCAGCCGCAGCGCCCTGGTGGCGATCCGCTCGTTCACGTCGCCGCCCTGGAGCGCCGCATCGCGGTCGCCAGGTGCTGGAGCTCTCGCAGGAATGGCCGGCAGAAGAGGAAGAGAGGCGTCATGGCGCCCAGGATGCCTGCGGGGACGGCCAGCAGGAGCGCTTCGACGCCTGGCTCGACGAGCAGTACCACCGGAAGCGCCCCCGCGGTGGCGCCGATCGCCGCGAGCAGCCCCGGCACCATGGCGCGCAGGCTCTCCACTGCCCGTACGTCGAGCAGCCGGTTGGCCACGGCCAGCCGGACGGCGGAGAATGCGACGCTCATGCCGAAGAGCGTGGCGGCCATCGCGGTGAGGCCGTGCGGGGCAGCCAGCGCCAGCCCGACCACCTTCACCACGACCATGGGGGCCACGATCTTGATCAGCAGGCCCGGGCGACCGACCGCCGGGAACACGTCGCCGGATGCATAGCCGATCGACGAGGCCGCCATGGACAACGCGACGAACAGCATCGGCCCCGCCGCCTGCTCCCACTGCCAGCCGAGCAGCGTCACCGTCAGGGGCAGCGACACGACGGCCATGCCCGCGCCTGCCGGGAAGGCGAACAGCGTGATCACCTGTAGCGCGCGCGTGGCCACCGCGCTCAGTTCGCTCGCCTCGGACGACCGGGCCCGGGAGTAGATGGAGAACGCGACGCTGGAGAAGATCCAGAACACGTTGGCGAGGACGATCTCGGGCACCCGGAAGGCAAGGGTGTAGATGCCGAGCGCGTACGTGCCCAGTTCGGCGCCGACGATGTAGTAGTCGGCGTTCTCGAGGACGGCGCCGAGGATCTTCAACGTCAGGACGGCCGAGCCGAACCCGAGCAACCTGCGGGCGACCCGCCGGTCGAGCGAGAACGTCGGGAGGAACCCGACCGCCCACCAGGTCAGCACCACACCGAGCGCCTCGCTGGCGAGGATGCCCGCCACCAGTGCCCACGGGCCGGCCCCGGCCATCGCCAGCGGGATGGACACCGCACCGCGACCGAAGGCGCGGCAGACCTCGACCAGCGCCCGCCGCTTGAACAGCAGGTCCCGCCGGAGCACCGCGTCGGGCACCTGCACCAGGCCCCGGACCAGGAAGTAGAGGAAGAGGACGCGCAGGAGGTTCACGTCGTCCACGTCGAAGACGGCGGCGACCGCCGGCGCGGCCAGCACACCGACGGTCGTGCAGACCGCGGCAATGCCCAGGTTCAGGGTGAACGCGGTCTGGACGCGGGGGGTGATCCCGCGCTCCTGCTCGTACACCAGTGCGGAGCCGACGCCGAGGTCGAGGGCGACCTCGAGGAACGCCACGATCGCCAGTCCCACGGCCACGACGCCGAAGTCCTCGGGGACGAGCAACCGGGCCATCACCAGGGTCACGAGGAAGACGAGGAGCTTGCTCGCGGTGAAGGAGACCGCCGACCACAGGAAGCTCGACCCCGCGGTCCGGGCGTCCACCCGGGGGGACTCCTCCGGGCCGGCCTCGGGGGCCTCCACGGGGGCGGAGGCCTCGAGGGGGCCGTGCGAGCCGGTGGCCGGCTCGGATGACGCGCCTCTGGTCGGTCCGCCCATGTCTCCCGGTTTCTCGTCACTGGCATGCCGGAGCCGGTCGGTCGGCCCTCGCCCGCGGCCGCAGCGCCGGACCCGCACGGTTCTACCAGAGTGTGCGCTGGGCGAGGCCGGTCGCAGGCCCTTCTCGACCTTCCGGGTGACCTGGTCCCGACCCAGCGTCGGCCACCCGTACGACGGTGACCTCGCACACGGAACGAGCGCGCCCGTTCTCGTAGCGCGATGAAACCCCGACGACCGGGTGAACTTCGGGTGCGCGGTGGCCGGGGTTGACGCGCAAGGCGCAACGTCTGACAACCTTCCGACGTCTGACTACCTTCCGCGATGGACCCGACCTATACGGCCGTCCACGTGCGCGAGCGGGGAAACTCGCGCACGACCGGTCGGGAACCGGTGACGGGCGGGGGCTCCACGGGCCGCGAGGTCCGGGAGCCACGGCGACCAGCATGGCTGACACGGGGAGAGGCGATCGCCCTGAGCGTGCGCGACGATGAACGAGCCGTCCGTCCTGCGCAGGCGGACCTGCGGTCCCCGCGGTCCGTGCAGGGGCACGGTGCCGGCGGGCATACCGCCGGCAGCGGGGGTGCGCGGCCTGGCTCCCGTGCGTGGCTCGGCCGGCGGCTCCTGGGCTCCGGGATCGGGCCGCTGCTGGCCGCGGCGGACCTGCTCGCCGTCGGCGCCGGGGTGATCGGGATCGAGGTCCTCAGCCGGCAGGTCGGCGTCGACTCCCCGCTGCGGAAGACGGTGGCCTTCGGCGCCATCCTGCTGCTGATGTTCGCGCTGGGCGGGCTCTACCGGTCCCGGCTGTCGCTGTCGGTCCTCGACGACCTCCCGGTCCTCGCGGGCCGCTGGCTCGCCGCCGTCGCCCTCGCCGTGCTGGGCCAGATCGCGTGGTCGCGCGCGGTCTGGCAGGACTACGTCATCGACTGGCAGTTCATGTGGGGGGCGGTCGCCGCGGGGGTGGCCGTCGTGCTCGCCCGGATCTGCAGCTACGGGGCGATCCGCTCACTGCGCGGGAGCGGCGCCGTGGCCCGGCCCACGCTGATCCTGGGAGCCGGCCGGGTCGGCAACCAGATCGCCGACATCCTGCGCGCGCACCCGGAGTACGGGCTGCGGCCGGTCGGGTTCCTCGACAAGGACCCCGTCGCGCACGGCAGTGCCGAGGTCCCGGTCCTGGGGGGCCCGAAGAACCTCACCGCCCTGCTCTCGCAGCACGATATCCGGGACGTCGTGGTCGCCTTCTCCTCGATGAAGGAGTCGGAGATGGTGTCCCTGATCCGCACCTGCGACCGGCTGAGCTGCGAGCTCTTCGTGGTGCCCCGGCTGTTCGAGCTGCACCAGGTGGACGGCGAGATGGACAACGCGTGGGGGTTGCCCCTGGTGCGGCTCCGCCGCGCGACCTACCGCAGCCGGGCCTGGCGGGTGAAGCGGTTCATCGACGTCGCCGTCTCCGGCGTGGGCCTGCTCCTCCTCGCCCCGGCGATGCTGCTGATCGCGCTCGCCGTCCGGGTGGACGGCGGTCCGGGAGTCCTCTTCCGGCAGGAGCGGGTCGGTGTCGACGGGCGGCACTTCGACGTGCTCAAGTTCCGTTCCCTGCGCCCGGCCGGAGAGAACGAGTCGGCGACGACGTGGAACATCGCCCACGACGACCGGCTCACCCCGCTCGGCCGATTCCTGCGCCGGGGCTCGCTCGACGAGCTCCCCCAGCTGATCAACATCCTGCGCGGGGACATGAGCCTGGTCGGCCCCCGTCCGGAGCGACCGCACTTCGTTCACCAGTTCCGTGACGCCTATCCCAGCTACGAGGCCCGGCACCGGGTCCCCTCCGGGCTCACCGGCTGGGCGCAGGTGCACGGGCTGCGCGGGGACACCTCCATCGCCGACCGCGCCCGGCTCGACAACTACTACATCGAGAACTGGTCGCTGTGGCTCGATATCAAGATCATGCTGCGCACGGTGGGCTCGATGCTGCGCGGTGCCGGCAGCTGATCGGGGCGGCGCGCCGGCCGGGTGTCCACGATCCGGTGAGCAAGCTGCCACGCGCACGGAGACCCTGACAAGATCGACGTACCACTAGCCTGGTCGGCGCCGGAGCCGGAGGACCGCGCCCGGAGCGGAAGCGGACGGGCGCCCCGGCGCGGAGGAGGGTGCACGGCCATGACCGGCCTGAAGGTGACGCTCGTCGAGTTCAGCCCCTCGGGCGGGCTGTTCCAGTTCGCCGTCCAGCTCGGGGAGGCGCTGGCCGACCGCGGCCACGACGTCGAACTGCTCACCGGGCCGGATCCGGAGCTCCCGTCGCGTCATCCGGGGCTGCGCGTCGTCCCCGGCCTGCCGACGTGGCACGCCGCCGAGGGTGCCAGCGACCCGCCGCTGCAGCGGCGGCTGCGCCGTGTCGTGCGGGCGGGCAAGTACCACCTCGCCTGGGTCGCGCTCCTCCGCCACGTGGCCCGCACCCGCCCGGACGTCGTCCAGTTCTCCGGGGGGCGGTTCCCCGTCGACGGCGCCGCCATCGCCTGGCTGGCCCGCCGGCGCCGGAACGGCCGGCCCCTGCTGGTCACGCTGGCCCACTCACCCCTGCCGTTCAACGAGCAGAAGCCCAACGGAGAGGTGCTGCGTGCCAACAAGCTGCTCAACGCCTCGTTCGGGCTGGGCTACCGCAGCGTGGACGCGCTGATCGTGCTCGGCGAGCAGTCGGCGGCGGACCTGCGCTCGGGGTGGCCCGAGGTCGGGGAGATCTCGGTGATCCCGCACGGTGACGAGGGGGTCTTCGTGCGGGAGGCCCCCGGGCCCGCCGGCGCCACGGACCCCGTCGTCCTCTTCTTCGGCACCATGCAGGCCTACAAGGGCCTGGACCTCCTGCTGGAGGCGTTCGAGCGCATCCGCGCCCAGCGGCCCGAGGCGAAGCTCGTCATCGCCGGGGCGCCGTCGGGGGATACCGACCTCGGGGAGCTCCGGCGCACCGCCGCACGGATCGGCGGGGTGGAGGTGCGGGCCGCGTACATCCCGATGGAGGACGTCCCAGCGCTGTTCGAGCAGGCGCGCGTCGTGGTGGCGCCGTACCGGTACGCCAACGCCAGCGGCGTCGTGGAACTGGCTCGCACGTTCCGCCGGGCGGTCGTCGGCACCGCGGTGGGTGACCTGCCTGCGGTCATCGATCACGACGAGACGGGTCTGCTCGTCCCGCCCGGTGACGTCGAGGGGCTGGCCGCCGGACTGCTGCGCCTGCTCGACGACTCCACGGCCGCCGAACGCATGGGCGACGCCGCGCAGGAGCGGTCGGCGAAGGGGGCGTCATGGTCGACGGTCGCCGAGCGCACCGAGCAGGTCTACCGACGGGCGCTGGACCGGACCGCCTCGGGGGCGGGCGAGGGGGCTCCCAGGCCGTGAAGGTGCTCGTCGTCATCGACTCGCTGAACTTCGGTGGCGCGGAGAACGTGCTGGTGACGCTCGCCGCGGAGGCGCCGCGCCTGGGCCTGGAGCTCCAGGTCCTGTCTCTCGCCCCGCCCACCCGTGGCCGGGCCGCCTGGCTACCCCGGCTGCGGGCCGCCGGCCTGGAGCCGCGCTTCCTCGGCGTCGACCGCCTCGCCGAACCGGGGGCGGTGCCCCGCTTGGCGCGGGCGATCCGCGACTCCGGCTGCGAGGTGGTGCACGCCCATCTGGAGGACGCCAGCACGCTGGCGCCGATCGCGGGCCTGCTGGCCCGCCGCCCAGTGCTCTGCACCCTCCACCACGTGCCCGTCCCGCTCAGTGGCCGGGAGGCGCTGCGCGAGCGGCTGGCGGTCTCGGTGAGCGGACGCTCGTCCGGCTTGCTTCTGGTCTCGCAGGCCTCGCATGACGGGTTCGCCGCCCGGTACCCCCGTAGCTTCCGCCCGGCCCGCTGGCGGGTCGTGCACAACGGCGTGGACATCGAACGGTTCCGCCCGTTGGGGACGGACGAGGCGCCGGAGCTGCCCACGGAGCTGGGCATCCCGGCCGGGGTTCCGGTCATCGCGCTCGTTGGCCACATGCGGATCGGGAAGGGGCAGGACGTCGCCGTGCGCGCCTGGCCCGAGGTGGTGGCAGCGGTCCCCGACGCCAGGCTGCTGCTGATCGGCAACGGGCCGCTGGAGGACGATCTTCGGCAGACCGCTGCCCGCCTGGGGGTGGCCGACCGCGTGGTCTTCGCCGGAGCGCGTGACGATGTGCACGAACTCCTGCCGCGGACGTCGCTGGTCGTGCTGCCCACGCGCATGGAGGCGCTCCCCACTGCGTTGCTCGAGGCGGCCGCCGCAGGTGTGCCGAGCGTGGCGACCGACGTGGGTGGGGTGCCGGAGGTGGTCGTCGACGGGGAGACCGGCTGGCTCGTCGACGCGCCGGAGCCCGTCCTGTTCGCAGCCGCGCTGCGCGCGGCGCTGACCGACTCCGCCGAGCGTCGGCGGCGCGCCGTCCTCGCGCGCGAGCGGGCGGAGCGGCACTTCGGCGCGGGCACGTGGGCGGAACGTCTGGTGGAGTGCTACGCGACGGTGGCGCAGGGGCGGCCCGTCGGGGAGGCGGACCTGGACTCCGGTCCCGCGACAGCCCCCTCCCGGCACGGACGGGAAGGTGCGGCGTGAGCCACCGGCTGCTGGTTCTCGGCTACCACAACATCGAACCCACCTGGGCGTTCTCGGGCACGTCGCCGGAAGCCGGTCGGCGCGGGTTCGAGCGCCAGGTGCGCTTCCTCCGCCGCTGGGCCAACGTCGTGCCCCTGCGGCCGGCGCTCGACGACCTCGCCGCCGGCCGCCCGCTCCCGCCCCGGGCCGTCGCGCTTACGTTCGACGACGGATACCTGGACAACGTCACGGTTGCCGCGCCGGTGCTGCGGTCCGCCGGGTTGCCGGCCAGCTTCTTCCTCGTGCCCGGCTTCCTGTCGGGGGTGCGGTCGGCGTGGTGGGAGCAGCTCGGCTGGGCGTTCGTCCACGCCACCGCCCGCAGTCTCAGCTGGGCCGGGCAGGAGTACGACACCTCACGGCCGGCGGCCCGGGAGTCGACTCTGGCCGCGGTCTCCGACGGCCTGAAACTGGTCGACAGCGACGCCCGGGAGGAGGCGGTGGCCGAGATTCGCGGCCGGCTGGCTCCGGACGGCCCAGAGCTCGGGCGCATGTTCATGGACTGGGACGAGGCCGGTGAGCTGCTGCGGCTCGGTCACGAGATCGAGTCGCACACCTGCGGGCACCCTATCCTCAGCCGAGAGGCGCCGGCCGCCCAGTCCCGGGAGCTCGGGGACTCCCGCCAGCAGCTCGCCTCGTACTTCGACAGGCCGGTCGACGTGTTGGCCTTTCCCAACGGTCGCGCCCAGGACTACACCGACGACACACTGCGGATCGCGCGCGAGGCCGGCTACGCCTACGCGCTGACGACGCAGACGGCGGTCGCCGGTTCCGGCACCTCGCCGTACGAGGTGCCCCGTGTCCTGGTCGACGCCGAGACCGACCTCCGTGAGGTGCTGCGCAAGGGTGCCCGGGTGGGTGCTCGGCTGGCGCGGCGCGTCCTCTCCCGGTCCTCGGGGGCCTGACCTCCGCACGTGCAGCAACTGGCCGCCGACCGATCCCGGTCGGCGGCCAGTTGCTGCGCGCCCCTCGGCAGACCGCGGCGGAACTCAAGGCGAGCGCTCGCGAAAATCACCCGAAAGCTTGACAGCCCGTGATCAGTCCGTAACCTTACGTCCGCCTGAATAGCTCAATGTGTTCGGGCAATGACAGTAAGTCAGTCAGTTGCCCGGGCAGCCGGTCCGGACGGTGGCTGCTGCGGCAGGAGGCCCGGCGCCTCCCCGTCTTCCCCTCCGGCGCGTGTCGGCGTGCCCGCCCCTGGCTGAGCCATGCCCGGGCGCGGCTCGTCGGCCGTTCGCCGGTACGCACCGAACCACCACGAGGAACCACACATGTCGCGTCACGCACGGCCTCTCCGGATGCCGCTCACCCGCCGGCTCATGAGGCGGGGGACCACCCCGATCCTCGGCCTCGCTGCGCTCACCCTCGCCACTGTCGTGGCCCCCGTCTCTAGCGAGTTGCTGACCGCGGGCTCGGCCCAGTGCCCGTCAGGGACCACGAACAGCAGCCCGGTGGCGCGGGTCAATCTCGGCGGCCCGGCGATCACGGCGGGAGGCCGGGCGTGGTCGGCCGACCCGGCGGTCGCGCCGGAGAGTGCGTCCCTCATCGCGGACACCGTGGACATCCGGGGCACCCGCGCCGACGTTCTCTACCGCAGCGCCTTCACCGGTGAATTCAACTACACCGTGGCGGTCCCGGAGTCGGGCACCTACGTGACCCGGTTGCACCTTGCAGAGCCCGCCTCGGGTGCCGACGGGCGCGTGGCCGCGCGTGGCAGTCGCGTCTTCTCGGTCAACCTCGAGGCCGGCCGTGCGGAGCTCCGCCGGGTCGACATCGTGGCCTCCGCCCGCGGGTCGCAGCGGGCCGTGGTCAAGACGGCGAAGGCCCGGGTCACCGACGGTCAGCTGACCATCGAGGGCCGGGGTATCGTGGGCACCCCGCTGATCAGCGGTATCGAGGTGCTCCGGCAGCACCCGCGCGGCACCTGCATGCCCGTCGCCGCGACGGCTCCGGCGCCCGAGCAGTCGCCCAGCGCCGAGCAGACCGCCGAGGCGCAGTCGGCCCCGGAAGCCACCACCGCTCCTGCGGCGACGACGGAGCCGGAGGCCGGTGAGCAGTTGCCGTCCGCCTCGGCCGAGGCGAAGATCCCGGCCCCGGCCGAGACGCCGGCACCGTCCGCCGGGGCGCAGTCGGCCGGGCCTGCAGCGGCGGCGCCTGCCAGCGCCGCCATCGGTGCGCTCACCGCCACCAGCGGGCGCCCGTTCTCGGCCAGCAGTGCCTACAACACCCCCATCCCCGCCAACCCCTCCCTGGACCCAGGGAGCGCCGCGATGATCCGCAGTGTCACGGCGAGCAACCGGGCCACCGCCAACCTGTACGCCTACGGCGACCCGGTGTTCACGGCGGACGCCGGCAGCCCGACGGCCACCGTGGATTGCACCGAGAACTGGGGGAGCTGCGACCTGGAGGGGCGGCCGATCCGCATCCCGGCCGACGCCCAGCCCACCAGCGGGTCGGACGGGCGCATGATCATCGTGGACATCGCCGCGGGCACCTCCTGCGACTTCTGGCAGGCTCGCAAGGCCGGTCCCGGCCAATGGACCGTTGGCTGGGGCACGTGCGCCCCGCTCACCGGCGACGGCCGCGGCCCCAACGGCGGTGCCACCGGGGGTGGCATCAACACGCTGGCCGGGGTGGTCCGCACCTTCGAGATGCGCAACCTGAACATCCCGCACGCGATCTCGATCGCCACGAACAACTCCTGCGCCGGCGTGTTCCGCGCCCCGGCGACGAAGACGGACGGGCAGTCGTCCCGGTCCGACTGCATCCCCGAGGGTGCCCGGCTCCAGCTCGACCCCTCGATCGACGTCGACGCCATCCCCGGCATCACGCCGGGGGAGCGCGCGGTGGCCAAGGCGTTGCAGACCTACGGGGCGATCAACCGGGACAACTGCGGGGCCAACATCTGCGTGGCCTTCGAGGCGCCCATCGGGGAGGCTGACCCCTACCCGGCGGTCGGGTTCACCGGCGACTACTACTCGATGCCGCACATTCCGTGGAACCGGATGCGTGTGGTCCGGTAGCACTCGCCCGTCGGCTCACGAGGCCGGACCGGTGCCGCACGGCGCCGGTCCGGCCTCGTCCGTGTGCCGGGACCGACACGACTAATGGGGCTTACCGAGCCCGCTGCTGTCTGGCAGGTTCGGCGCCGGTAGCGGCCGGTGGGGCAGCACTTGCAACGACTGGAACGGTTTGGATTTCTAGCGTCAGATCGTGCACGCACCGGTCGTGAGGGGGCCTGACCGCTGATGGGATGACGTGCCCCGGGTCGTCCGGTGAGCGCTGGACCATTAGTCCGCTGGCTGTCTCCCTCCACGCTGCCGACCGCAGGAACTCAGGCAAAGGAGGGCACGGATGCTGGTCGTGGGCGATGACTGGGCCGAGGGCCACCACGACATCGAGGTGCAAGACGAGCAGGGGCGCCGGCTGGCGCGGGCCCGGCTGCCCGAGGGCATCGCTGGGCCGACCCGGCTGCACGAGCTGCTCGCCGAGCACCTCGCCGAGGACGACGTCGACCCCGACACCGGGTTCGTCGTGCACAACGTCGTTGTCGGGATCGAGACCGACCGCGGGACCCGGGTCTCGGCGCTGGTCGCGGCCGGCTACGAGGTGTTCCCGCTCAATCCGGTGCAGGTGGCCCGCCATCGGGAGCGACACGGCAGCTCGGGCGCGAAGTCCCACCGCGGGATGCGCACATGCTGGCCGCGATCGTCCGCCTGGATCGGGCCCACCACCGGCCTATGGCCGGGCACAGCCCCGAAGTCGAGGGCTCAAGCTGGTCGCCCGCTCGCGTCAGGCGTTCATCTGGGACCGCACCCGCCACTTTCAGCGGCTGCGCAGCGCGCTGCGCGATCTCTTTCCCGCCGCGCTCGAGGCCTTTCCCGACCTGATGGCCTCTGAGGCGCTCGAGCTGCTCGAGCGAGCTCCGGACCCGGCGCGGGCGGCACGGCTGTCGAGGTCGAAGATCACCGCGGCACTGCCCCGCGCCCACCGGCGCGACCCGGAGACCCGGGCCGAGGTCATCCAGGCAGTGCTCCGCGTGCCCGCGCTTCGCCAGGCCCCGCCCATCGAGGCCGCCTACGCGGTCATCGTGGCCAGCGCGGTCTAGCTGAACACGCAGATCGCCGAGCTGCAGGCGGTGGTGGCCGAGGGTTTTGGCCGACACCCGGACACTGACATCGTGACCAGCCAGCCAGCCAGCCAGCCAGCCAGCCAGCCAGCCAGCCAGCCAGCCAGCCAGCCAGCCAGCCCGGGCTGGGACCGGTCCTCGGCGCCCGGGTGCTCGCCGACTTCGGCGACGACCACACCCCCTACGCCGACGCCAACGCCCGCAAGAACTACGCCGGCACCTCACCGAGCACCCGCGCCTCCGGCAGCCGCCACGTGGTGCTGGCCCGCAACGCCCGCAACAACCACCTCGCCGACGCCACCCACCGATGGGCCTTCTGCGCGCTCACCGCCTCACCCGGCGCCCGCGCCTACGACGACACCATCCGCGCCCGCGGAGTCGGACACCACGCCCCCCTCCGCCAGCTGGGCAACCGCCTCGTCGGCCTCCTGCACGGCTGCCTCAAGAGCCGAACCCTCTACCGCGAGGAAGCTGCCTGGCCTCAACTCACCGCTAACGCGGCTTGACGTCCCACACCATGGGATGTCGTAATCGGGCTTATCGAGCCCGCTGCTGTCTGGCAGGTGCGGCCCAGTGGTGGTGTTCCAGCGTGCGGAACTCCACACCCGGTCGACACGTTACCGTGGGTGACACAACCGGCTGGCGCCTCGGTCGCCGCTCGGCTCGCCTACCTGCGGGAAGTCCATGCCTACCCCCACCATCAGCGTCGTCGTCATCAGCTACAACTACGCCGAGTACCTGCCGGCGGCGATCGATAGCGCACTTGCGCAGACCTATCCCGTGGACGTGCTGGTGGTCGACGACGGCTCCACCGACGGGTCGCGGGAGATCATCGAGGGGTATGGTGACCGGCTGCGGTCGATCTTCAAGCCCAACGGCGGCAACTCCTCGGTCATGAACACCGCCGTGCCGGCGACCTCTGGCGAGGTGGTGATGTTCCTCGACGCCGACGACCTGCTCGATCCCGAGGCGGCCGCGGCCGTCGCCGAGGCCTGGACGGACGACTGCAGCAAGGTGCAGTTCCGGTTGTCGCTGATCGACGGTGACGGCCAGCGTCGGGGTGTCGACCCACCGGCCGACGTCCCCATGCCGACCGGCGACGTGGTGCCGGAACTGGTGGCCACGGGCCACTACGTGACGCCCGTGACGACCGGCAACGCCTTCCGGCGGGTGGTGCTGGAGAAGGTGCTGCCCATCCCGGAGGCCGACTTCAGGAACACGAACGACGGTTACCTCAACCTGGCCAGCGTCTTCGAGGGGCCGGTCGTGTCGGTCGACCGTGAGCTCGGCTCCTACCGGTTGCACGGCGGGAACCTGTGGGCCTACTCCGGCGAGGTCGATCTCGCCGGCATCCGGCAGCGGATCTCCTACGACCTCACCCGGCAGCGCTACCTCGAGCGCATCGCCGCCGAGCACGGCCGCGCGGCCGGTGTCGACCTCCCCCTCCGCAATCCCGAGCACGTGCTGCAGCGCCTGCTGTCGCTTCGTCTCGACCCGGCCGGCCACCCGGGGCCCGCCGGCGAGTGCGTGGGGCACCTGCTGCGCGCCGGCATCGGCGGCGTCCTGCGCCCCGGCCCGGACGTCGACACCGTCCAGCGCGCCACGCTGGCAGTGGGGCTGCCGCTGGCCGCCGTCCTGCCGGCCCGCCTCCTGCAGCGCCTCGCGGAGGCGCTGCTAGCCAGCCGTCCGCGGGGCCCGCTGCTGCGTGCCGCGGGGCGGGTCGTGCGGCAGCTGTCCCGGGCCCTGGCGCGGCTGAGGTCTCGGCCACCGGAGGGGCGGGTATGAACCGTCGTCGCCCCGCGCGCGCCCCCCGGTGCCGGATGACCCACCGAGTCGCCGGTGCGCTCGCCCTCGCGCTCCTCGTCCTCGCCGCGGCCTGCTCGTCGCCCAGCGAGCCGGACGACGCCGGCCCGGACGAGCTGACCGGGCAGCTGTTCGGCGAGGACAGCCCGTGGAACACCCCCGTCCCCGACGACCCGGCCCTCGACGAGGACAGCGAGGAGATGATCGCCGCGCTGGTGGAGGACGGCGGCGCGGTCGCACTCCTCGACGAGTACGCCGTCCCGGTCTACGAGGCCACCGAGGACACCCCGTTCGTGGAGGTCCGCTGCACGCAGGACTGGGGTGACTGCCCGCTGGAGGACCAGCCGGTGCCCATCCCGGCGGACGCGGAGGCGAGCTCGGGCAGCGACGGAGCCATGGTGGTGATCGACCACGAGGCGGGCCGGGTGTACGACTTCTGGCAGGCGGAGCGTGCCGATGACGGGGCGTGGACGGCATCCTGGGGCACCCACGCGTCGCTGGACGGCGACGGGATCGGGGGGGAGTCCGGCGGTGCGGCCGGCGGATCGACCGGTGCCGGGATCAATCTGCTCGCCGGGCTGGTCCGCCTCGAGGAGATCCGCGAGGGCGAGATCGCGCACGCCCTGGCTTTCGCCTCCGACCTGAGCTGCCCGGGCGAGTACCGCTACCCGGCGACCAAGACCGACGGGCACGCCGAGAGCGGCACCTGCCTTCCGCAGGGGGCGCGGCTGCAGCTGGACCCCTCCATCGACGTCGAGTCGATCCCCGGGATCACCGCCGGAGAGGTCGCGGTGGCCAAGGCGCTGCAGACCTACGGTGGCTACCTGCGCGACAGCTCCGAGGCGGCCCTGGCAGTGGCCTTCGAGCGGGCGCCCGAGGGCGAGGAGGCTTACGCGGAGATCGCCGAGTTCCCCTGGGACTTTTACCGCATGGCGCACATCCCCTGGGACCGCCTGCGGGTGCTGGAGACCTGGGACGGGACGCAGTGACCGATCGCGCATGCGAGGGACGCGCGGCTACCCGATCAGGTGACTGCAGGACATGAGAACTTCTCGCGTGGGCCGGCGCACCGAGTTGTGCGGACTCGGCGGTTAGCCTGAGCCCTGTGACGTCTACCCACCTGCCGTCGTCCGGAAGTCGCGCCCCCCGGCCCCGCCGCTGGGTCGCGATACTGACTGGGCTAGTCGTCGCCGCGCTCGTCGGACTCGCGGGAGCCGCCTTCTGGCAGGCCCGCCCGGTGGAGTATCGGGCGACCACCACCCTCGTCGTCCTCCCGGCGCCCGGCGCCGACGAGGCCGCCGCCTACTACGACACCCTCAGCCGTGGCCAGGTCGCCACCACGTTCGCCGAGATCCTGGCGCTGCGGGCCGACCCGGAGGCCGCGACCGAGGGCGCCGTGGAGGCCGGAGTGTCCGTCGAGGTCGTCCCCGACACGTCGCTGATCCAGGTGGCCGTCACCTCCGAGGACGCCGCAGCCGCCGAGACCGGCGCGGATGCGGTGCTCGGCCAAGTGGAGCCCTACTTCGGCCAGCTGGGGGCCCCGTACGAGGTTTCCGTGGTGGACGAGGCGGACGGCTCCGCCGAGCGCATCGGCTTCTCGCCCGGCGTGCTCGCCGCCGTGGTCGGCGCCGTCGCCGTCATCGCCGGGCTGGCCGCGTACCTGGCGATCCGCTCGCTGCAAAACGCCCGTCGGCGCACCGTGCCGATGGGCTCGCTGCCGCCCGTCCCGGCCACCGTCGACGGCCACGCGGACGGTACCCGGTCCCTGCGCACCGACGGACCGTCCACGGAGACCGCCGAGCCGGTGCAGGCCGACGGCGCAGGGGTCTCCGAGGCGCGGAAGATGGACGACCCGTTGACCGCTCCCTCGGTTCGGTGAGCTCGGCCACCCGCCTCCCGGAGACAGCTCCGCGGGTGCAGCCGGCCTCCTCGCCGGTCCGCACCGGCCTGCTGTCCACGGCCCTCGCCCTGGGCTGCGTCGTACTGGGCGTGGCCGTGCTCGTCGCGACGGCGCTGGTGGGGTTGCCGCTGACGGCCCCGGTGGTGGCGGCAGGCATGTTCGCCGTGCCGTTCCTGCTCGTCCGCCCGGTGCCGTTCCTCGTGTTCGTCACGGTGGCGGAGTTCGCCAACCTCTCCGGGGTCGCGGCGGCCAACGGGATCCCGCGGCTCGAGACGCTCCTCCTCGGCGCGGCTCTCGTCGCCGCCGGGCTGGCCTACACGCGCGGACAGCTCCGGCCGGGCTGGTCCGCCCTCGCCGCCGCAGCGGTGCTCTACCTGGTCGTCCAGACCCTCTCCGCGCTCACCGGCCAGGACGTGCCCGCGGATGCGTCCCCCATCGCCGACGCGGCAGTCGGGCTCTCCGCCGTCGCCGAGCAGGCCAAGGCGTTGCTGTGGCCACTGGCCGTCGGCGCCCTCCTGCTGGTCCCGGGCCACGCTCCCCGGCGGATGGCCCAGGCCATCGCGCTGACGCTGGCGGTCCTGTCCGGGCTCACCGCCATCCAGGAGTTCGTGATCGGCAACGACATGACCTTCGCCGGGCTCGCCAACGTGCCCTTGATGGCCGACCTAGGCGGTGCCACGGCCCGGCACGCGGGGCCGCAGGCGGACGCCAACTTTTGGGGCCGCGTGCTCGTGCTCGGGCTGCCCTTCGCGCTGTCGGTGGCGCAGCTGGCGACGACCTGGCCGCGCCGGGCCGGGTGGCTCCTCGCCGCGGGGTCGATCCTGCTGGGGATCGTGCTCACCGGCTCGCGGGGTGCTCTGCTCGCGGCTTTCCTGGTCACCTGCCTCTGGGCGGTGCTGGCCGGTGGCCGGATCGCGAAGACCGTGCTGCTGGCCCCCCTGGCCGCCGGCATGGCCCTCTTCGTGCCCGGCATCGGGAGCCGGCTGCTCACCCTGGGTGCGATCGGCGCCGGTTCGGGCCTGGAGGTCGCCGACCCCTCGCTCGAGGGGCGCGTGGCCGCGCAGCGCGTGGCACTGGAGATGATCGTCGACCACCCGGTGCTGGGGGTGGGGCCGGGGAACTTCCTGGCCGTGGAGCCGGAGTACCTGCGGCGGCTCGCCCTGGACAGCCCGCCGTTGGCCCCCCACAACCAGTACCTGGAGGCGGCGGCCGAAGGCGGGTTGCTGGGCCTGACGGCCTGGCTGTTGCTCATCGGGACCGCCGCGTTCGTGGCCGTGCGCGCGCGCTTGGTGGCCCGTCGGGGCGGCCCGACCGTGCAGGCCGCGGCGCCCGTCCCGCTGTCGAACTCGGTCCTAGCCGCGCTGGCCGGGTGGGCCGTCGCCAGCCTCTTCCTCCACCTGGCCACCTTCCGCACGTTCCTGTTCGTCGCGGCGCTCGGAGCGGCGCTCGACATCCGGGCGCGCCGCGAGGTGGACCGGCAACGCGGAGCGGAGCCGGGCGGTTGGATCGCCGCGGAACCTGCTGGGGGGGAGCCGTTCTCGAAGTGGCTCCGCGCCGGCCTGCGGGCCTCCATGGCCGTCGTCGTCCTCGGGCTGCTGGTGCTGGCGGCGGCGCTCTGGACGCTGCCCGGGCGGCAGACCCCCATGTGGACGGCGACCTCGAGCATGCAGCTCGTGGTCCGTTACGAGCTGGGGTCGGAGTCCCCCTCCTACGACCTGGACACGTTGAGCCGCACCGGCCTGGTCCGGACGCTCGCCGGGATCGCCACAAACCCGCGGTTTGTGGAGGAAGGCCTGCGGGCGAACGGGAGCCGGCCCGAGGACGTCGACGTCGAGGTGAACGGGTCGGTCCGCTCGGCCCTTGTCGTGGTCAGGGCGCGAGCCGAGGATCCGCAGGAGGCCTCCGAGGTGGCGCTTGCCGTGCGGACCGCGGCGGTCGACGCGCTCAACGAGTTCAGCCCGCTGTACGGGGCGCTCGGCCTCCCCGGAGCACCGATCCTCTCGCCGCCGGAGGAGCCGCTGGACCGGCGGGTGGCGTTCATCCCCCTGGCGCTCGCCGTGGTCGGCGGTGGCGTCCCGGTCGCCGGCTTCGTCTCCGACTCGCGGCACCGCAGGCGCGACCGACGGACGTCATCCCCCGACCCGGCTCCTGCGCAGGAGCTCACCGGGGCGGGCGTGCCGCGGTGATCGCTGGCCGGTGAGCACTTCGGGGGCCCGCGCCCATCGAGTGCTCACCGGCCGGATCAGCCGGCGGCGCGGTCGCCCTGGGAGGTGTGCTCGGCCAGCACCGTGTCGTAGAGGGCCCGCAGCCGGTCCGCCCACACGGTGGAGGCGAAGTTCTCGGCGAACCGCCGGCGACCGGCCGCCCCCATGGCGGCGGCGGCGGAGCGGTCACCCAGGACCCGGACCACGGCCTCGGCGATCCGCTCGGCCTCCGTGGGCACGAGCACCCCGGCGTCCTCGCCGACGATGTCGGGGATCCCCCCGACATCGGTGGCCACCACCGGTACCCCGACGGCGAGGGCCTGCATCACCGTCGTCGGAAGGGCGTCCGCGAGGCTGGTGTGCAGCACCAGGTCGCTGGCCCGGAGCAGGGCGGGGACGTCGTCCCGGTAGCCGAGGAACCGGACGAGGTCCCGCAGGCGGGGGCCATCGGCGACCCGGGCCTCGAGCACCGGGCGGAGCTCGCCGTCGCCGGCCAGCGCCACGACCGGTCGCAGCGCGGGAGGCAGCAGGGCGACGGCGTCCAGGAGCAGATCGTGGCCCTTCTCGGGCCGCATGAGCGACGCGGAAACGATGAGCGGGCGGGTGGGGCCGGCGCCCAGCTCGGCCCGGATCCGGTCGCGGACGGCGCCGTCCTGCGGACCGGGGTCGGCGACCCCGTTCGGCAGCACGACGAGGGCGTCGTCGTTCCCGGCCAGTTCCCGGTACCACTCGCGCTGCCGGCTGCTGAGGGCGATCGTCCGGGCCGCCGTGCGGCGCCGGGCGACCAGGCCGGCCGTCCGCTTGTACCGGCCGAGCCGGCCGGTCGGGGCGTCTTCGACGATGTGCAGGGTGGAGACCACCGGCAGGCGGAGCAGGGAGCCGACCACGCCGCCGACCAGGTCCGCGTGCTTCAGGTGGGTGTGGACCAGGTGCGGATGGAAGTCCCGGATCGCGGCCATCGTGCCCGGGATCGCCCGCGCGTCCCACCGGCCGCGACCGAGCTCCACGACCGGCACACCGCGGGCGCGCAGCGCCTCGGCGTGGACCGGCCGCGGGACGGGCGACAGCGCGATGACCTGGAGATCGATCCCGGCCGCGTCCGCCACGTCGGCCAGCTCGACCAGGACGTTTTCGGCGCCACCCGGGCCCAGCGAGTGGATGACGTGGGTGACCCGGAGACGGGCCGACGGCGGAGCGCCGCCTCCGGTCGCGTCGCTCGGCGCGCTGGAGAGCACTTCTCATCCCATCCGACCCGGCGTGGGTCACACGTGGAGGGCATGGTGGCCGCCGTCGGGAGCCACCGGGAACGGCCCGGGGCCGCGTGCCGGTCGCGCGAGCAGCGGACGTCGACGGTTGCCGAGCTTAGTGGGACCGACCCCGGCGGACGCCTACACGTACGGGTGATCCGGCGGGGTGCCGCGCGGCTAGGGACGCCGGTGCCGGGGGGACCGGGTCCGGCAGGGCGGCCGTGCGGCCGTGTCCTCGGCCTCCGCGAGCCGCTCGGCCGGTGATGGCTGCGTCACCGGATCGGGACCCGGCGTGCCCGCCGTTCCGCGGGCCGGCCGCTGGCCCGGACCGGTCTGTCCGGAGCCGGGTGGGTGCACCGACCGGGCCAGCGTCGGCGACGGACCGGACCGACGCGGCCGGTCACCGGGTCGTTGCTCGTGGGAGCCCCCCATGGGCCCGAGCGGCAACCGGTGGTGCAGGTGTGACCGCCGCAGGTAGCGGCCGGTCAGCAGGGCGAGCGGACAGGCGAGCGCCAGCCAGGTGAGGGCTGCCGTCCACACCCAGTCCATAGGTCGCCCGATCGTCCAGGGGGTCGGGAGGTGCCACCACCGACGCCCGATCCGGATGCCCGGGTCTCATACCTCCGCGGTATCTCCGCCCGGTCACGTGGCCAGCGCGCATGCGATCGCGGACAGTACGAGCGCAACATCGACGTCCGGTTGCTCTGGGCCAGCACGTCGCGGGCGGAGTCCTGACCCACCTCGGTGGAGCCACGGGGATCACCGGCACCTGGAGCGGAGCGGCAGGTCACCCCGCACGACGTCGAGCAGGCCGGGGAGCGCGTCGAGGTAGAGGGGTGCGCAGCAGCCGGCCTACCGCGGTGGACCGGTCGCCGGGCAGGGCCGGGGCCGTCGTCCGGAAGCGCAGGCACGTGGAGGGTCGCGGGCTCTGTCGGCTGCGCCGTCCCGCCGTCCGCCGTGTCGGGCCCGGCCGATGGCGCCGGCCAGGCCGGTGCTTCCACGGCGGGCGGCGCGGTCCCGGCGGGTGCGGGTATGGGTAGCGAGGGTGGGGGCGCGGGCCCGGCCGGGACGGGGACGTCCGCACCGGGCGGCAGTTCGACGACGGGCGGTGGGGTGGGCGACGTCTCGCCGGTGCCCGGGGGGCGTCGCCGCGGGCAGCGCGGGCGGTGGTTCGACGGTGGAGGTGGCCTGCCCGGGGGGTGTCGTGCCGGTGTCGCGGTCCGCACCGGGGGGCGGTACCTCCGCGCCGGTGGACGGCTCGACGGGGTCGTCGAGGGGCGGCAGACCGGCAACCGGGTCCGCGGCACCCGGGGCGGCAGGTGGAACCGGAGCGGTGAGCTCGTCGTCAGCGTGCGCAGCACCGGCCGCGATGACGAGGAGCGCCCAACCGCAGGCTAGCAGCAGCAGAAGCAGCCCAGGATGGACGGAGACTCGCTCCCCGCGCTTCCCGCGCTTCCCGCGCTCCCCGAGCCCCCGCAGCGGACCCGTGGAAGCGGGCGCGGCGACGGGAACCCTGGAGCCCGCGCCCACACCGCCGACCACCAGGACCCCCTCTCCGCAGGTGAGAACCCACGTGCCCGGACCCCGACCACGCTTCCGGCACCAGGGACCCTTCCGCTGGGGAGGAGAGGGCGCAACCCATCGCCCCCCGGGGCAAGGGAACGCGCAGCCCGACCCACCGTGCGTGAGTGGGCGTACAGACCACGTCGTCCCCGCGAACGATGCGGGTGGGTGCCGATCAGGCCGTCGGCGCGGGCAGCGGCCCGGTACCCGGGCCCGGCGCGCCGGAGGCCGCTTCGGTGCGCTCAGGCCCGTGCCCAGGCCAGCAGGTCGTCGGCGCTGCGGGTGTTGACCACCCGCTCGACGGGGACGCCGCACTCGACCGCCCGCTCGCAGCCGTTGTACTGCCAGTCCAGCTGGCCGGGGGCGTGCGCGTCGGTGTCCACGGCGAACTCGCAGCCCAGCTCCACCGCCAGGCTCAGCAGCCGCCGCGGTGGGTCCAGCCGCTCGGGGCGGGAGTTGATCTCCACCGCGGTGCCGTGCTCGATGCAGGCGGAGAACACCGCCTCGGCGTCGAACTGGCTCTCCAGCCGCGGCTTCTGCGTCCCGTCGCGTTGCCTCCGGCCGATGACCAGCCGACCGGTGCAGTGACCGAGGACGTCGGTGTGCGGGTTGGCGACGGCGGCGAGCATCCGCTCGGTCATCGCCGAGCGCTCGGCCCGCAGGTCGGAGTGCACGCTCGCGACGACGACGTCCAGGCGGCCCAGCAGCTCCTCGCTCTGGTCCAGCGAGCCGTCGACGTTGATGTCGCACTCGATGCCGGTGAGGATCCGGAAGGGCGCGAGCTCCTCGTTCAGCGCGGCGACGACGTCGAGCTGCTGCTCCAGGCGTTCGGGGGAGAGCCCGTTGGCCACCGTGAGCCGGGGGGAGTGGTCGGTCAGCGCCAGGTACTCGTGGCCCAGCGCGATCGCGGCCTCGGCCATCTCGCGGATCGGGCTGCCGCCGTCGGACCAGTCGGAGTGGGCGTGCAGGTCGCCCTTGAGCGCGGCGCGGAAGGCGGCGACGTCCTCGGCTGCCGGCAGCTCCCCGGCGTAGGTCTCCTCCAGCGCGGCCAGGTACTCGGGCACCTCGCCCCGGTGGGCCTGGGCGACCGCCGTCGCCGTCTTCGGGCCGATGCCCTTGAGGTCCTTCAGCGTGTTGGTGCGGATGCGGCGGTCCAGCTCGGCCTCGTCCAGGCCGTCAACCACCGCCGCGGCGGTGCGGTACGCACCCACGCGGTAGCTGGCCTCGCGGGCGCGCTCCAGGAGGAAGGCGATCCTCCGGAGCGCGGCCGCGGGCGGGAGCGGAGCGCTCAGCGAAGCGCCTTGAGGGCGCCCTTGCCGGTCTTCTTGCCGGCCTTGCGGGAGGCCTTCTTCTGCGCCTTGACGGCGCGCTTGGAGGCCTTCTCGTAGTTCTTCTCGGTCGCGTCGGCGGCCCGCTTCGCCGCCCGCCTGGCGCGGTAGCCCACCGACGGCTTGCCCTCGGTGTCGACGGCGGCCAGCAGCAGCCCGCCGAACAGGCCGGTGTTCTTGAGGAAGTTCGAGAGCTGCCCGAACTTCTCCTTCGGGTCGTCGTGCTCCCAGAACCGGTGCCCGGCCAGCGTCGTCGGGACGACCGACGCCGACAGCGCGATGGCGGTCAGCCGCGGGAACTTGTTCAGGGCGAACAGCGAACCGGCGGCCACCTTGATGGCGGCGTCGACCTTGACCCACTGCTCGACGTCACGGGGCAGCTCCACCGGGAGCTGCTTGTCGGCGGTCTCGGCGATCTTCTCCACCACGGGGGTGGCGCCCGGCACGCGGTCCTGCGGCTGGCGCAGCGTGCTGATCCCCCCGTAGATGAAGGGCGCGGCGAGCAGGGGCCGGGCGATCCGGCGAACGAGCATGGTGACCTCTTTCCTCGATGCCACTGGGCAGTCGCAGCGTGCACTGCCCGGAAGATCCATCCGGCAATCACGCGGCGCAACTCGGGCGTCCCGTCTCCACCTGCCGCGACGTGCCCGGCTACCCCTCGGCCCGGGTCGACCGGGCGTCACCGCAGCGGATCAGTCCCGCGTCCTCCGCCGCATGGCGGCGTCGATCGCGACGCCGACGGCCAGGCCGATGCCCGCGCCGACGCCCGGGTTCTCGAACAGCGACAGCCCGAGCCCCGCGCCCAGGGCCAGCCCCAGGGCCAGGCCGGTGCCCTGCTGCCAGTCCTTCTCCGGGGGCTTCGTCGGCTCCGCCATGGTGCGGACCGTACCGGTGCCCCGGGGTGCACGGGCTGCTCGACGGGGGCGCGCGGGACTCGGCGGTGCCGGAAATCCGGCACCGCTGCCCTAGGGTCACCTGGTGCCCGTCGCCGCCGCGCTCCGCCGGGTCGTCGTCATGCTCGCGGCTGCGGGCCTGGCCGCGGCCGTCGCCGGCTGGGTGTGGGCGGTGGTGGCCGACGAGGGGTTCCGCAGCCGCTTCGTGCTCTCGCTGATGGTGGTCGCCGGCCTGCTGGCGCTCGTCGGTGGCACGCTCGCGCCCCGCCTGGCCACCGCCGAGGCGCGCGCCTTCCTCGGCCAGGGGCCGGGCCAGGATGAGTCCGGCGGCGACGAGCCGCTGACGGCGCTCGGGGTCTTCCTCTTCGTGGCGCTGCCGCTGTTCGCCGTCGGCCTGATCACCTACGGCAGCGGCTGACCCGGGGGGTCACTGCAGGTCGACGAACCGCTCGACATCCCGCGGCCGGCCGGCGATCACGATCGTCGAGCCGTAGGTGAGCACCGTGTCGACGGCGGCGTGCGTGTAGGCCTCGTCGCCCTCCGGCTTGACCGACACCACGGTGACCCGGTGCCGCCTGCGCAGCCCGGTCTCCCCGAGCGGCACCCCGACGATCTCCCGCGGCGGCTTCGTCTTGGCGAACACCCACTGCGGGTCCAGCTCCACCCAGTCCAGCAGCCGGCCGGAGACCAGGTGCGCGACGCGCTCGCCCATCTCGTGCTCGGGGAACACCACGTGGTGGGCGCCGATCCGCTCCAGGATCTTGCCGTGCTGGCTGCTCAGGGCCTTGGCCCAGATGTCGGCGATCTCCAGCTCGACCAGCAGCGACGTCGTCAGGATGCTGGCCTCCAGGTCGGTGCCGATGGCCACGACCACCCGGCGGAACTCGCCCACACCGAGTTGCCGCAGTGCGTCCAGGTCGGTGCCGTCGGCGACGACCACCTGCCCCAGCTGGCCGGAGAGCCGCTGGACGATCTCCGGCCGGTGGTCGATCGCCAGCACCTCGGTGCCGCCGCCGGCCAGCTCCGTGGCCAGGGCGGTGCCGAACCGGCCCAGCCCGATCACGGCGACCGGGTCCCTGTGACTAGCCAACGATGGTCCTCTCCTCGGGGAGCTGGTAGGGCCGGGCGCGGTCCCGCAGGGCCAGGCCAGAGGCCAGTGTGAGCGGGCCGATCCGGCCGACGAACATGAGCAGGACGACGAGCAGCTGGGCGCCCGGCGGCAGGGCCGCGGTGATGCCCGTGGAGAGGCCGACGGTGGAGAACGCCGAGACGGTCTCGAACAGCACCTGCTCGAAGGAGAAGTCGGTCAGCGCCTCCATCGCGAACGTGGCGACGGTGACCACCCCGATGCCGAGCAGCGCCACCGCCAGCGCCTGCCGCTGGTTCGTAGGGGGCACCCGGCGGCGGCCCACCTCGACGTCGACGTCCCCGCGCAGCTCCGCCCAGAGCACGTAGGCCAGCAACCCGAACGTCGTCACCTTGATCCCGCCAGCGGTGCCGGCGCTGCCCCCGCCGATGAACATCAGCGCGTCGGTGAGCAGCAGCGTCTCCGGCTGCAGCGCGGCGATGTCGAGGTTGTTGAACCCCGCCGTGCGCGGCATCACCCCGGCGACGAAGGCCGCCATGACGGTGTCGCCGAACCCGAGCGGACCGAGCGTCCGGGGGTTCCGCCACTCGGCGAGCAGGTAGCCGGCCGTGCCGACGACGAGCAGCGCGGCCGTGACGATCACCGTGATCCGGGTGAGCACCGACCAGGTCCGCGGCCGGCGCCATGACCGGACCAGCTCGAACACGACCGGGAAGCCCAAGCCGCCGACGATGACCGCCGCCGCGATCGTCAGGCTCACCCAGGGGTCGCCGACGTAGCGCACCAGGCTGTCCGCGTGGAGTCCGAAGCCGGCGTTGTTGAATGCCGAGATCGCGTGGAACACCCCGCTGTACAGGGCTGCGGGGGCCGGCTGGTCGTAGCCGAGGGCGAACCGGGTGGTCAGCACCGCCGCCGCCACCGCCTCGCAGGCGAGGCTGAACAGCACGACCCGGACGATCACCCGGCGCACGTCGGCCGCCGACAACGACTTGGTCTCGGCCTGCGCGATCAGGCGTGCGCGGAGACCCAGCCGCCGGGAGAGCAGCAGCGCGACCAGGCTGGCCAGGGTCATGATCCCCAGCCCACCCGCCTGGATGAGCCCCAGGATGACGGCCTGCCCGAAGCCGGACCAGTAGGTGCCGGTGTCCACGGTCACCAGCCCGGTGACGCAGACGGCGGAGGTCGCGTGGAAGAGCGCGGTGAGGAGGTCGGCGCGGCCGGGCCCCGGCGTCGCCAGCGGCAGCGACAGCAGCGCGGTGCCCACGGCGATCGCGAGCAGGAACGCTCCGGCGATGACCCGCCCCGGGTGCCGGAAGCCCCGGGCGATGGCCCGCTGGGGCACCGGTGCGCGGTAGCCCTGCGTCACCGCGGTCCTCCCGTCAGCGCCTCCGACGGTCGGTGGGCGAGCCACCTTCGCACACCGCCCGTGGGCTTCTCACGCAGCCGGTCCGGCGGGTCATCCGGCCCGGCCGCTCAGCGCCGGACGCGCCGGCCGGCCGCGGCGACCGCGCCGCCCACCGCGAGCCCGGCCAGCACGTCCCCGGGGTAGTGCACGCCGACGTGCACCCGCGAGTAGCCGATGGCCAGCGCCAGCGGGGCGAGCCCGGCTCCGGCCGCGGGTGCTTCCAGGGCCAGCCCGGTGACGAAGGCAGCGGCCGAGCCCGAGTGCCCGCTGGGGAAGGACAGGCTCCCCGGTTCGCGGCACAGCCGGCGTTCGGTGCGCAGGTTCGCCAGGTCCGGGCGCACCCGGCCGAACGTCGGCTTGAGGACGGCGTTGACCACCGCGCTGGTGACCAGCATCGACCCCACCCCGCGGACGGCGCCGCGCCGCAGCCGGCCGGGGCGGCCGCCCAGCGCGAGCGCGAGCAGCAGCCACAGCTTCCCGTGGTCAGCCGCGGCCGAGAGGTGGCGCAGCCAGCGGTCGGCCGGGGTGGTCGGGAACCCGCCGATCCAGGCGTGCAGCCGCGCGTCGACGTCGCGGGGGATGGGCACGACCGGACGCTAGCCGCCGCGTCGATGATCAGCCCACCTGATCGTTCCGGGTCCTGGCTCGGTGTCGATGGTGAGCCAGGACCCCGAATGACCAGGTCACCTGATCATTCGGGGCGGGGTCAGGACTTCTGGCGGGCCCGGTAGGCGGCCACGGTCGAGCGGCTGGCGCAGGTGTTGGAGCAGTAGCGGCGGCTGGCGTTGCGCGAGGTGTCGACGTAGACGTCGTCGCAGCCCTCGGCCGAGCACACGCCCAGGCGCTGCCAGCCGTGCTGCACCACCACCTGCGACAGGCCCATCGCGACCGTCGTCGTCAGCTGCTCGAGGGCCGGGGCGTCGGGGCGGGCGTAGTGCAGGTGCAGGTCGCCGTCGTGGTCGGTGGCGTAGGGACGGGGCCGGGCCAGCGCCAGCAGCTCGTTGAGCCGGGCGAGGACGTCGGGCTGCGACTCGGCCAGCGCGACGGCGCGCACCAGCTGCGCCGTGGCGGCGGCCTTCTGGGCGTCGGCCGGCGTGAGGTCCAGCGAGGTGCCGGGCGTGAACCACTCGTCGTGGGCCGCCAGGAAGCGCGCCATCCCGTCCTCGGGCGCCAGGTCGGCGTTGGCCAGGGAGATAGCCAGCTCGACCGCGGTCGACCCGTAGGTGTCGTAGTCCAATTGACTCCCTACTCATCTGTCCCTAGTCTCGGGACTGCGTAGGCGGTCAACGCTCTTTGACCGCCTACTCTTCCTTCCCCTGCAGTGCGAAACGAGTGCAAGCGTGCGTGCCTACCTCGCCGTCTGGCGGCTTCCCTCCGCCAAGGTGCTCCTCCTCGCCGGCTTCGCCGGCCGTCTGCCGTCGTCCATGGTGCCGCTCGCGCTGCTGCTCATGGTGCAGCAGCAGACCGGTTCCTACGCGATCGCCGGCCTGGCCGCGGCCACCCTCGGCATCGCGTCGGCCGTGATGGCGCCGGTCCTCGGCCGCCTCGCCGACCGGAAGGGACCCCGCCGCATCCTGCTCGCGCAGTCGGCGCTCTACCCGCTGCTGCTCGCCCTGCTGGTGGCGGTGACCCTCGGCGGCGCGCCGGACACCGCCGTCGTGGCCGCCTCCGCCCTGGCCGGCGCCAGCACGCCGCTGGTCTCCGGCACCGTCCGCGCCCTGTGGTCGCGCACCGACCCGCGCGTCCGCTCCACCGCCTACGCCCTCGACGCCACGGCCACCGAGCTGGTGTTCGTCGTCGGCCCGACGCTGGTCGCCGCGCTGGCGGTGCTGGCCGCGCCGGCGTGGGCCGTGGGGCTCGCCGGCGCGCTGGCCGTCGTCGGCGCGCTCGGCGTCGCCCGTGCCGCCCGGTCGTGGGTGCCCGCGGCGGCGCCCACCGCCGGCCTCTTCAGCACCGTGCTCGCCCCCGGCATGCCCCGGGTGCTGCTCAGCGGATCGGCCGTGATGCTGGGGTTCGGGGCGCTGGAGGTCGCGATCCCGGCGTTCGCCGGCTCCACGGGCTCCCCGGGCCTCTCGGGGGTCCTGCTGGCGGTCTGGTCGCTGGGATCGGTCGCCGGTGGCCTGTGGTTCGGGGCGCGGGTGATGAGTGCGTCGCTGCCCCGGCAGTACCGCTGGCTGCTCTTCGGCGTCACGATCGGCCTCGCGCCGCTGGCCTGGGTGTCCAGCCCGTGGGCGCTGGGCGTGCTGCTGTTCCTCGGGGGGACGGCGATCGCGCCGACCCTGACGGTGCAGAACTCGCTGGTCGGCTCGCTCGCGCCGGTGCACGCCACCACCGAGGCGTTCACCTGGCTCTCCACGATCACCGTCGGCGCCTCGGCCATCGGCGCGGCCCTGGGTGGTGCGCTGATCGAGACGTCGTCCGGGGTGCCGGGGGCGCTCCTGCTGGCCTGCGCCGGGGCGGCCGCCGCCGTCGTCGTCACCCTCGTGCCCGGCCGCAGCCCGCTGGCCCCCACCCGCTCGCGGGAGACGGTCGCCGCCTGACTGCTGCGTCGAGTGCGACGAACTCGTGGTGCTCGCGGCCTGGTGGCCACGAGCTCGTCGCACTCGTCCGTGCGGCCTGGCGCGGCACCCCCCGGGAGACCCGGGCCCGGCGGCGCTGGTAGTCTCTCTCCTCGGTGGTTACGAGGTGACTCGAGCCCCGGGAGGCTTCGCCTAGTCCGGTCTATGGCGCCGCACTGCTAATGCGGTTTGGGTTAATCCCCATCCCGGGTTCAAATCCCGGAGCCTCCGCGCACGACAACTGAACACAGGCACCCGTAGCTCAACGGATAGAGCATCTGACTACGGATCAGAAGGTTAGGGGTTCGAATCCCTTCGGGTGCACGTCTGGTTGAGACACCGACCTGCGCGTTTCCCCGACGGGGGAGGCGCGCAGGTTCGTTTCCAGGGTCGGGTGGGCGCAATGTGGGCGCATCTTGTCGGTGGCCCGGTGCACCCTCGGTGTCATGGGCGATTCTCAGGCTGGCGACCACCTCGATGCGGCCGCGGCGGCGACTACCGGGGTGATCGCCCAGCTGGCTCTCGGGGCGGGTCCGTTGGGCGTGGTGGCTGGAGGCTTCGCGCCGGTTCTTGCGTCAGCCGTCCATCGGCGTTGGAGAGCGAAGGCTAACGAGGCGCTAGCTGTCGCAGCGGACATCCTTGACACGGGGCTGGACATCCTCGATGAGCGGAAACCTGGCTATGACGAGCGCCTAGAGCTGACCGCACGGGTGATCGAGGCTGCCGCGCGAGCCACCATCCCAGCCAAGATTCAAGCGCTCGGGCAGGTGCTGGCCGACGGACTTGGCGACGAGGGTGCAACCGGCGAGGCGCTAGTGCTGGCATCCGCGCTGGCGGTCCTTGAGGGCCCGCACGTTGTCGTCCTTGAGTACGTTCACGCGAGTCCTGTGCCGCCTGAACACATGCTCGATACCGAGACCAAGGCCATTGTCGGCTGGCAGGCGGATCACTTGGCGCAAGCCTTGCCCGCTTTGAGGGATGTCGTTGACGGCCTGGTGGCTGTGCTCGGCGGCCAGGGCCTCCTCAGGGATGCCAGCGGAACGAACTACGCAAGCTTGGCCGGTGCTCCCGTCTGGCAGATTACGAGCCTGGGCGAGCGATGCTTGTTCCTGCTCGGTCTCTCTACCTAGCTGCCTGAGTCAGGCGGTCGCCCGTGGGCGTACCAGCGACTCCGCCGCCTCGGCGGCCGATCGGCCGACGCCCGGCAGCAGGTGGCTATAGGTGTCCACCGTCACGCGAATTGAGCTGTGCCCCATGCGCTTGCTCACGACGGCGATGTCCGCCCCGGCGGCCAGCATCAGCGACGCCGCCCCATGGCGGAGGTCGTGCAGGCGGACCGCCCGAAGGCCGGCGGCGGTGGTGAGCCGGGTGAACACCTTGGTCACCTGTGAGGGTGCGAGGTCGGTGCCGTCCTCGCGCGCGAATACCCGGCCGTTGTCGGTGTAGCCCTCGGCCCAGGTGTCCCGCTCGGCGTCCTGCACAAGCCGGTGGGCCAGCAGCGCCCCGATGGTCCGCTGACCGATGTCCACCCGACGGTCCTCGCCCGAGCGCGTCTTCGGCTTGCCCTCCACCGCCTTGCCGCCGACCTCTACGAGCTGGGAGCGCACCGTGATGACGCCATGCTCTAGGTCTACGTCCGCCCACCGTAGGGCGACGGCCTCACCCCGACGCAGGCCAGTGAATGCCATCACCTCGAACAGGGCTCCGAGTCGGTGCCCGGCGGAGTGGTCGAGGAACGTGGCCAGCTCGGTGCCCGACCACGGCTCCACCTTGGCGGGGCGGACGGACGGCAGGGACACGTCCGTCGCGGCGTTGTAGGGCACCAGGCGGGCCCGGCGAGCCGACGATAGCGCCGAGCGCAGGGTGGCGTGAATCCGTCGCATCGTGGTGGCACCTCGACCTGCCACGCGGAGGTCGCGCATCAGCTTCTCAACGTGCCCGGGCCGCAGGTCTCCAAGTCGGACGTGGCCGAGCGCTGGGACGATATCTCGCTCGACGTAGCGGCGGTACATCACCGCCGTGGAGGCACGCAGACCGTCGGCCTCGCGATTTGCGAGCCAGGCCGCCAGGTAGGCTCCGACCGTCTGGCGGCCGTCGTGGCGGTGGTCGCCGGTGTTCGCGGCGTGCAGGACGGCGGCCAGTGCGGCGTCCGCCTCGGCCTTGGTCGGGAACCCGCCCTTGCGCTGTTCCCTGCGTCGGCCAGAGGCATCCCGCCCGACGTCGGCGCGGTAGTACCACGAGCCGTGCCCGCGTTCGCGGCCGAGCCGAGGGCAGGAGGTGAGCAGCTTTCCGGCATTGTCGCGGCAGCCGCAGCGACGAAACGTGGAGCCCTTCATGGCGGCGCCCTCTCGGTCAGCGACGGTCGTCGCGAATTTGGTAGATCCGTTCGCGGCTGACTCCGGCGGCCGCTGCGATGGCGGTGACGGAGGTCCCGCAGTCGATCGCCTCGCGGATGGCCTTCCGCCACTCGTCGTCCGCCACCTGAAGCGCTCGTCGGCGGTCCGCCAAGCGTTTGCTTGCGCGCCGGACCCTGCTCAAGTCCTCACCGGCCATGCTGCAGTAAAGCGCGCTTCACAATAGCTGTCAAGCGTGCTTGCCGGTGTGTATGACATACACGCTGGTCAGAGGGTTGAAGCCTTACGGCAAGTGCTGCAGGGTGTGGTAACGTGATAGCAAATAGGCGGGTCCACGGGCATCCAGGCAAGCGCCGTGGCAGGCATATCCCCGACCTGGCGGACGGCGCAATGGGGAACACCGGGTAACGCCCGGGGCGTCGAGCGAACCCTTCGAGGCGCGGAACGCGCGAGCGTTCGACCGGCCGGGCGCGCACCCGGAACCGCAGGCCACGGACACCGTGGCCGGATGGGGAGCCCGTAGTGCGGGCGGGGGCCATCGAGGATCACACCCTTGTGGAGCCGTCATGGCCGCGACCTGCACAACCACAACCATCGACTTGGCGAACTTGCCGCCGGTCATCGACATGTACCCCGACGCCGCGCGCGTGCTCGGTATCGGCCGCACGACCGCCTACGAGTTGACTCGGCGGGGGCAATTCCCGGTCCCGGTGCTGAAGGTCGGCGGCCGCTACCGCGTGGTGTCCGCTCATCTGCGTGAGCTGCTGGGAGTGCCGGCATGAACGCCGGGGACCGCACCCGTGAGGGCACGATCCCCGATGTCGGTGGGCCTGGCAGCTCCAGCGACAAGATTACCGCCGAACACGCCCGCGATGTGTTCGCACCGCGTGGCCTCACGGCGGCTGACGCCGAGCGGTTCGGCGCCTACTCGGTCACCGCACCCGAGGAGCTGCCTGAGGAGTTTCGGGCTGGCCGTTTCGCCACCATCCCCGGACTCGTCTTCCCGTGGCGCTCACCGTCCGGGTACGCGGTGCTTCAGTACCGGCCAGACGAGCCGGTTAGCAACTCAGACGGCGTGCCGGTCAAGTACGTATTCCCCATCGATTCAGGCATGGTGCTCAGCCGCCTGCGGGACGACGACGGGATCGGGCCGATCCTGCTCTCCGAGGGGACCATGCAGAGCATCGCGGCGGCAGTCCATGCCCCGAGAGAGTTTGCGGTCTACGGCCTTCCGGGCTGCTGGGGATGGCGAGACGGGGGCACCTCGGTTGCCATCCCTGACTTGTCCGTGGTGGACGGCCGAGAAGTCATCGTTGCGCTGGATGCCGACGCCGCGAGCAACCTCAACGTCTACAACGCGGGGATGGAACTGAAGGACGCGCTGGAGGTCCAAGGAGCGACCAACGTGCGCTTTCTTCGGCTCGCCGGCGCTGGCAGGAAGGCGGGGCTGGACGACTACCTCGCCGCCCAGCCCGCCGACCGCCGCGCGATCGTCTTGGCCCGGCTGATTGAGAGGGCGGGCACCAAACCCGCCGACGCCAGGCCGAAGGCCAAGCCAAAGAAGGCGAGCGCCAGCGAGTTTTTCAGCGACACCGGCAGCCTCCGGGCCGAGGCGCTGTCCGTCGCGGTGGTGGAGCGGCACCCGGCCGCACTCACCGAAGAGCGCCGCGTGGCGCTGTACCTAGACGGCGCCTATCGGATCGACGGCGCCGCCCTCATCGGCAGCGTGGCCCGGCTGCTGGGCGACGAGTTCCGTCCCTTGCATCGGTCCACGGTGGAGGAGTTCCTGGTCGGCCGGCTCTACAACGACGGGCGCGTCCTCCCCACCCACATCGACCGGCCGCTGCTCAACGTGCGCAACGGGATGCTCGACCTGGCCACGGGCGAACTGCTGCCGCATCACCCCGCCTACCTGTCGTCGGTGCAGTTCCCGGTCACCTGGGATGCCGACGCCACCGCTCCGACGTACGAGCGCTGGCTGGGCGAGGTGATCCCTGACCAGGCCGACGATCTGGAGGAGGTCGCTTCGCAGATGCTCGACCCGAGCCAGACGCCCACAAAGGCGGTGTTCCTGTACGGGCCGTCCCGGTCCGGGAAGTCCACCTTCCTGCGGCTGATGCAGGCGATGGCCGGGACGGAGAACACCTCCGCTGTGACGCTCCACCAGCTCTCTACCGACCGATTTGCGGCGGCCAACGTCTTCGGCAAGGCGCTGAACGTGGCCTCAGACATGAAGGCCGCCGACGTGGAGGACGTGTCGATCTTCAAAATGATGACCGGCAATGACCCTGTCCAGGCCAACCGGAAGTACGGGTCGCAGTTCACCTTCCGCAACCGGGCACTGTTCGCCTTCGGCGGCAACTCTCTGCCGGCGGTGGCCGAGTCCAGTCGCGCGTACTCCGAGCGCGTCAAGCCGTTCCGGTTCGCGCAGACCTTCGCCGGACGGGAAGACCCGGCCATCGAAGCGGCGATGGTTCGGGAGCTGCCCGGCATCCTCGTCCGCTGGGTCAAGGCTTGGCAGCGTCGGGAGGCTCGGGGGGCGTTCCTTCCCACCGTGACCGCCGTGCGCGAAGAGTTCGAACTCGGCTCCGACCGGGTGCGTCTGTTCGTCGCTTCCTGCTGCACCGTCCACCCGTCCGGGACGGCAACGGTCCCGGCCGACCAGATGGCGACCAAGAGCGTCCTGCACCGGGCGTTCATGCAATGGGCCGACGACCAGCGCGGTGGGGGCATGGGGCAGGTGAAGTTCGTCGAGCGGCTGTCAACCATCGCGGGCGTTCGTGACGTGCGGGCTGAGAAGACGAAGGCGCGCGGCCTCAACGTCACAGTCAAGCCTCAGGGGCAGTGGGGCCAGGAGGATGAGGATGAGGATGGGGACCGGGCGGGGCCGCCGGTGGCAAAGGTGGCAACTCTCACCTACCCCATGCCCGACGCTGAAGCTCGTCCCTCCATCAAGAGCACCGATGAAGAGCGTGTTTCCTGGGGTGAGCAGGGTGGGGGGAACTTGCCACCTCTGCCACTTTCCCCTCCCTGCCCGTTCTGCGATGCGCCAATGCTGGTCAGCGAGGGCGGGTCTGGCGTGGACTGGCTGTGTGAGTACTACGACGACGGATCCTGTGACGGCTGGCTCCCGATTTGCAGCACGTTCCCGCTGCACGCCGAGGCGGCATGACGTCTGGACGGCGAGAGCGAGCTGTATCGGGCCGGGCTGACCGCCTCCGGGAACGCCACCTCTCTTCGCTGTAGCGAAGCCGTGTGCGGAAGAGCCCGCCTCGCGAGCCAGGCCGTCTCTTGTGCTCCCAGCTGCGCCCACTCCGCGCCCATTCAGCGTGTTGTCGCTGGTCAGCTGCGCGTCCGCTGATACCGAATCAGACGCCCCCGAGGGGAGGGCCCTCCCCTCGGGGGCGCCGTTGCGCCCCGCAGCGCCCTGCTTCCCAGGTTCCGTACGACTCTGGGCTTCCGCCTGGGAAGGGCGTCCAATCCCAGCTACGTCACTCCGCCAGTGCCACTTTCCTGCGTGTCCCTGTTCGCCCCGAGCGGGAAGTCCGTGGACCTAGGTCTCGTGCTCCCGTCTCATGCGCTCCCAGGCGGCTTGCATCTGCTGGTGGGGCACGTCCGTGCCTTGGACGTGGATAACAGCTCCGCGCCACGGCTCCTCAGCCGGAAGGCCGTCTGGGGTGACTGCGATGGGGCGGCCCGAGCGATCGATGAGCGTGCGTATGCGGATACCTCGACGGCGAGCCGCACGACGCACCCGCTGTCAGAAGGAGGTGCGGGTCAACCGCATCGAAATGCCGGCGACGGCGGCGGGGGTGAGGCGGCCCCCGGTCCGCACCTGCATGGACCGCGGCCACGACATGCCTCCGCGCTGACCGTCACGCCTCCACGTGGGTCATGGCCTGCACCCCGACGGAGGCATGTGAGCGTCGGCCAGTCCCCGACCTGGTGGCGGTCGGCGACGAGTGCCCGCGCCTCGCTGAAGGTGAGGGCGTTGACCATCCTCGGCCGTCGATGTGACCGGCGTCATTAGTCTCGTCGCCATGCCCTTTTACAAGTTGACCGTCAACAGAGGACCGGTTCTCAGCGAGTACCACTCGGCCGACGACAAGGCCGCGATCACCTCGGCCGTAGAAACGATCGCGCGACACAAACGGGACGAAGGGGGAGTGGAGAGCTACGAGCTGTATCGCCGGGCCGCCGACGACGACGCCGCCGACGAGGACCGATGGGACCTCCTGTGGGGAGAAAAGCCGCTTCACAGCGACGACGGCGAGTAGACGGTATGAACCACGCTGGTATGCGACGGGCGGCACGGGGTCTACAGGAGGCGCTAGTGCGCTGGGAGCCGACCCGGTTGAGCTTGGATGTCGACGACATGCTGATCGCCACGACCGAGGTGCTGTGGTGGGCGATGGCCCTCGATGACCGGCTGGAGATGGATTCGCCCGGATATAAGGATGACCGAGCGGCAGGGGCCGTTGCCGACACGGTTCTCGGCCTTCGGCACGCAAGAAACCGACTGGGCCACCAGCTCGCCGACGCGATCCGCGTCAGTCACGGAGGATTCGTGACGCCGGTCGTGGCCCCGATCGTCACCCACGAAATGTATTGGGTGGACCGTGAGGAGATCGACCTAGGGGCAGACAGGCGCGGTACGGAGGCGGGCGAAGCCTACGGGGGCGCGCTGGCCAACCGCCTGGTACGGCTCACCGTGCCGGCGCTCACCGACTGGCTGTTGCATCGGCCGGAGCTTGCGGACTAGCGGCCGGCGAGCCTGTCACTTCCTGCGTGTCACTTGCGCCGGGGAGGACCCGCCGTCGGCGTGGCTGATCCGCCGCGCCTATGCGTAGACGCGGACGTCTTCGTTGACGCCCGTACCGACCCCCGCACGGGGACGGAGCGGGAGGCTGCATCGCTGTTGACCAAGCCGCAGGCGGGCGACATGGACAGCCGCTAGATCGGGTTACGGACCGTGATCTTGGATTGGCCACACAGGTCACAGAACGGTCAAACTGTCGCAAGGTTGGCCCACAGTTGCCGTAGATGGTCCAGGGAGGTGACGCGGCGTGGAGGACGACGAGCTTGGCCTGTACCTGGGCGGCCACCTGGGAGTCATCGACGCGCGGGCGCTCCAGGCGGGGCTGTCGGCGATCCTGAAGCTCCTGGGAACGCCGCCCGGTGGTGGGGCGGCGGAGAACGTGTGGGCGCTGAGTGCGCTGCAAGCAGGGAGCGCGGCGGTCGCCGTGCGCCCCGGCGGCGCCGTGACGCAGGAGTCAACCGACCGGTTCCGCGACATCGTGCGGGGCATCGGTCAGCTCGACCGGCGAGCCGGCGAGCCCGACGGCTGGTCGCCAATCGACATCGAGCATCTCCTGGAACTGCGCCGCATCACCGGGATGGCAGGCGTCGAGAGCGCTTCCCTGTGGCTCAACGATCCCGACCGCCAAGTGGACCTCCGCGGGCCGGTGCTAAACAACGCGGCGGCGTCCATCGCCGAGAGGACCATCTCCATCGGCTCGGTCCGAGGCCATCTCAATGTCTACGACGGCCGGAAGAAGCGGCCGCGGGTCGCTCTAACCGACGAGGCGACCGGCCGCTCCATCCGCATCACGTTCCCCCCGGAGAAGCGGGTGGACGTCATCCCATACATCGAGCGTGACGTCATGGTGTGGGGCGAGCTGCGCCGCAATGCCGAGGGCCGCGTGCTGTCCGTCTCCGCCGAGGGCATCGAGGCTCTAAAGCGGAGGCCAGCGGAGCCGGTCCGCAACCTGCGCGGGCTCTTCGGTCCTGAGTGGACAGCCGGGCTGGACTCTGACGCCTTTGTTGACGAGCAGCGGCGTGGCTGATCCGCCCCGCGTATGCGTGGACGCGGACGTCCTCGTTGACTTCCTTACCGACGCTCCCGGCTACCCCGAGCGGCTGGACGGTGCGCGGTGGTTGCTGGAGGACGCGGTGGAGCGAGGGACGGTCAAGCTCGTTCTGCCCGCCTCGGTCATCGCCGAGACGTGCGGCAACAGAGCCATGCGCCCTCAGGCGGCGCGCGACCGCGAGGTCCGAGCCGAGCGGGTCCAGCGGTTCCTCAAATGGGTGCGCGACAGTCGCGCGCTTGTCGTGGACATCGACCAGCGAGTTGCCGAGCGGGCGGTTGAGTTGGCCCAGGAACACGAGCTGAAGGGCGGCGACGCGATGGTTCTCGCCGCCGCGCTAACAGCGGGGTGCCTGGTCCTCTACACCTGGGACAACGGGTTGCTGAAGACCAACGGGCGGGAGGGCATCAGTCCCATGCTCGTCGTGGGGCCGCAGCGGCAGCTTCCGCCGCAGACCGAGATCGACGTCCACGAGACGACCCGAAATGCGGGCGGGCGGTGACCCGTTCCGTGGGCGCATGGTGGGCGCGAACCGCCCAGGAATCGCCGATAGGGCTTGGCACTCATCCGCAACCCTTGACTCCGCTGACCAGCACAAGAAGCAGTGGCTGACACGCGGCGACATCCGCCCGCACGGGCTGGGTCTGACTACGGATCAGAAGGTTAGGGGTTCGAATCCCTTCGGGTGCACGTCTGGTTGAGACACCGATCTGCCGCGCCGCCCCGACGGGGGAGGCGCGGCAGATTCGTTTTCCGCCCGCCGCCGCGGCGCTCCGGGATGCGCTCAAGCCAGCCCGGCGCGGTTCCGACGCATGCCTCGTGACTAGTTCCCGCCGCCGTCTGCGCGTGACCGATCCCCTCGTCGTCGGCCTGCTCGTCCTGCTGGCACTCGTCGGCCGGCGGGCCGAGCCCCGGGGTCACGTCGACGTCCCTCCGGGTCCGACGGTCGACCACCGGGCGGCGCCCCGATGGCTGTACCCGGTGCTGGGCGCGGGTGTCGTCGGCGCGGTCGCCGTCGCCGCGCTGGTCGCAGCCCAGGACCCCGAGCAGGGGGTGAGCATCTTCGGCACCGTCGTGCTCGGGGCCATGGCTGCCTGGAGCGCGTTCGGTCTGTACGTCACCAGCACCCCCGCGCCGCCCGGCAAGGGCTGGCTCGTGTGGGCGATGCGGGGCGCGATCCTCACGGCGAGCGCGGTGCTCGCCGTGGGCCTCTGGCGAGAGCTGGACGCCGGATCGCGCTCGGACCGGGTGTCGATCGTGGTCTTCGGCGTCGGCATCGTGGTCGCGGTCGTCATCGACGTCGTCCAGGCCCGCCGGAACCGCTGACCCGCGACCCGGGACCAAGATCAGGGAGCGGTTCAGGGGTTTCCCTGATGTTCGCTCCTGCCTCCTCCGGAAGTCTCTCCGCCGGCGGGCCGCGCCCCCATGGTTGGGCCGCCCCGGCCCCGTGACCAGCAGGTTGGCCTGCGGACACCCGTACTCGGACAGGAGACGATGATGGATGGATCCCGCAACCTCGCGGGGCGGGTCGGACGCTGGAGCGCCCGGCACCGGAAGACGGCGGTGCTCGGCTGGCTGGCCTTCGTGGTGGCCGCCGTCGCACTCGGCTCGTTCGTGCCGCAGGCCCAGCTGACCTCGGCCGAGCAGACCCTCGGCGAGCCCGCCCGGGCCCAGCAGATCCTCACCGACCACGGCTGGGAGGAGCCGGCCGCGGAGATGATCCTGGTGCAGCGCGACGCCGACGTGCCCGAGGCCGCCGCCACCGCCGCGCTCACCGACCTCGTCGACCGGCTGCGAGGCACCCCCGAGGTCACGAACCTGGTCAGCCCGCTCGACGGCGCCCCGCTGGTCTCCGCCGACGGTCGCTCCGCCCTGGTCACCTTCGACCTCGCCGGCGACCCGGGCGACGCCGCCGAGCAGATCGCCCCCGTGCAGGCCGCGGTCGCCGCGGTGGCTGCCGAGCACGACGACGTGCGCGTCGAGCAGTTCGGCGGCACCAGCGCCGACGTCGCGTTGAACGAGACCCTGGACGCCGACTTCCAGCGCGCCGAGCTGCTCTCCATCCCGATCACGCTGGCGGTGCTGCTGCTGACCTTCGGCGCGCTGGTCGCCGCCCTCCTCCCGCTGGTGTTCGCGCTGACGGCTTTCGTCGGCGCCCTCGGGCTGCTCAGCCTCACCAGCCAGATCTGGCACGTCGACCAGACCGCGCAGATCGTCATGCTGCTGATCGGCCTGGCCGTCGGCGTGGACTACTCGCTCTTCTACCTCAAGCGGGAGCGCGAGGAGCGGGCCAAGGGCGCCGGCCCGGTGAACGCCCTCGACATCGCCGCCGCGACCTCCGGGCACTCGGTGCTCATCTCCGGCATCACCGTCATGGTCGCGATGGCCGGCATGTTCCTCACCGGCTTCTCGGTCTTCACCGGCGTCGCCTCCGCCACCATCCTGGTCGTCGCCTGCTCGGTGCTCGGCTCGCTCACCGTGCTGCCGGCGATGATGGCGTGGCTCGGTGACCGGGTGGAGAAGGGCCGGCTGCCGTTCCTGCGCCGGCGCGCCGCCGACCGGCCCGGCCGCTTCTGGCCCGTCGTCCTCGGGGCGGTGCTCCGCCGGCCGCTGGTCGCCGCCGTCGTCGCCGGTGGTGTCCTCGTCGGGCTGGCCGTCCCGGCGGCGTCGATGGACCTCCGTGCCGAGGGCGTCCAGGACCTGCCGCAGGACCTCGCGGTGATCCAGACCTACAACCGGATCACCGAGGCGTTCCCCGGCGGACCCTCACCGGCCGAGGTGGTCATCGAGGCGCCCGACGTCGCCGCCCCGCAGGTGCAGGCCGCGATCGCCGAGCTGCGCGAGCGCGCCCTGGCCAGCGGGGAGATGAACGAGCCGATCGCCGTCGAGACCAACGAGGCCGGCACGGTCGCCGTCGTAGGGGTGCCGCTCACCGGCGACGGCGAGGAGCAGGCCTCCCGCGACGCCCTCGCGACCCTCGCCGACGAGATCGTGCCCGAGACCGTCGGCGCGCTGGACGGCGTGACCGCGGTCGTCAGCGGCGGCACGGCCTACTCGGTGGCCTTCGACGAGCTCATGGCCGAGCGCACCCCGTGGGTGTTCGGCTTCGTCCTGGTGCTGGCCTTCCTCCTGCTGCTGGTCTCGTTCCGCTCGGTGACCGTCGCGATCACCGCGATCGTGCTCAACCTGCTGAGCGTGGCCGCTGCCTACGGCGTGATGGTGCTCGTCTTCGAGGAGGGCATCGGCGCCGGCCTCATCGACCTCGACCGGACCGGGGCGATCGTGAACTGGATCCCGCTGTTCCTGTTCGTCATCCTCTTCGGCCTGTCGATGGACTACCACGTGTTCATCCTCAGCCGGATCCGCGAGGCCCGGGACCGGGGGCTCGCCACCCGGGACGCCGTCGCGCAGGGCATCACGTCCTCGGCCGGGGTCGTCACCAGCGCCGCGGTGATCATGGTGTTCGTCTTCCTGACCTTCGTGACGCTGTCGATGACGAGCATGAAGCAGATCGGGCTGGGCCTGGCGGTGGCGGTGCTGCTGGACGCCACCGTGGTCCGGGCGCTGCTGCTGCCCGCGGTGATGCAGCTGCTCGGCGAGCGCAACTGGTACCTGCCGCGGTGGCTGGGGTGGCTGCCGACCGTCCGGCACGAGCCGGCCGGCGAGCTGCCGGCCGTGGTGCCGGTCCCGCGGCCGGCGCCTGCGGCGCCGCTGGTGCCGGCGGGGGACTGACCGCGTTCGCTCCCCGCTCTGGGGGTCGAGCACGCGCTCCGGGGGTCCTGCAGGGCCCGCAGATCGCGAACTCGGCCCCCAGAGCTGCGTTCGGGGCGGAGGCGGCTCTTTGCGATTGTGTGACAGATCGGTCCGCCGGCTGGCACTTCGCACTTCGCGGGGTACCGAGGAACACGGGTCCGCTCCGCGTGGGCGCCGCCGTTGTCGCCTGTGCCGAGGAGTTCCGTGTCGCCCCGTCCCGTCTCCGGAGGTCTGCCCCTGCCCGGGGTCGAGGAAGCGCCCGCCCGGCGCCCTCGCCGGTGGCGCGCGCTGCTGGGCCTGGCGATGGCGGTCGTGCTGGCCGGTGCGCTGCTCGCCGGCTTCGCCCTGCCGCTCGTAGGCGGCGCCACTCTCGCCACCCGCGCCGGCACCGACCTGATGCGCCCCGTCGACGACGAACTGCTGGACCGCACCCCGGCCGGCAACACCCGCATGCTCGCCGCGGACGGGTCCCTCATCGCCGAGTTCTACCGGCGCAACCGCACGGTGGTGCCCTCCGAGGCGATCGCCCCGGTGATGAAGGACGCGCTCGTCGCGATCGAGGACAGCCGGTTCTTCGACCACAGTGGCGTCGACGGCAAGGGGCTCGCCCGTGCGCTGGTCCGCAACATCTCCGCCGGCGAGGTGGTCGAGGGCGGCTCGACGCTGACCCAGCAGCTGGTCAAGCAGATCCGCCTGCAGTCGGCCACCGACCCCGACAGCCGGCAGGCCGCCACCGACGAGAGCGTGGCCCGCAAGCTCCGGGAGGCCCAGCTGGCCCTCGCCCTGGAGCAGGACTACACCAAGGACGAGATCCTCACCCGGTACCTCAACCGGGTCTACTTCGGCGCCGGTGCCTACGGGGTCGCCGCCGCGGCCGAGACCTACTTCGGCGTGGCGCCGGACGCACTGACCCTCGCCCAGGCGGCCACGCTCGCCGGCCTGGTGCAGAGCCCCGCGCAGTACGACCCGTTCGTGGCCCCCGACCGGGCCACCCAGCGCCGCGACGTCGTCCTCGCGCGCATGGCGGAGCTCGGGATGGCCGATCCCGCCGCGGTCGAGGAGGCCCGGAGCGAACCGGTGGTCCCCACGCCCGGCGAGGGGCCACCGCGGGGCTGCCAGGAGGCCCGGATCGGCGGCTTCTTCTGCGACTACGCCATGAGCTACCTGACCGGCACGCTCGGGCTCGACGAGGAGGCGATCGAGACCGGCGGGCTCACCATCGAGACGACGCTGGACCCCGCCGTGCAGCAGGCCGGGGACGCCGCCGTCCTGGCGACCCTGGCGCCCGACGACCCGCGCGCGGGCATCTACACGGCCGTGGAGCCGGGCACCGGCCGGGTGCTGGCGATGTCGGTCAACCGGACCTACGGCGCCGACGAGGGCGACCCCACCCAGACGATGGTCAACCTCAACGTCGCGGCCGGGCAGGGCACCGGGTCGACGTACAAGGTCTTCACCGCCGCCGCCGCGCTCGAGCAGGGTCTCGGCCTGGAGCACCGCATCACCACCTCCGACCCCTACGAGTCGACGGTCTACCGGGACGGCGACGGCCCCTACGACGTCGAGAACGCCGGCCGCTACCGGGCGACGCTGGACATGGAGCAGGCGCTCTACATGTCCTCCAACACCTACTTCCTCGCGTTGTCCGACCAGCTCGGCAGCGTGGAGGCGCCGGTGCGCATGGCCCAGCGCCTGGGCCTGCGCTCCCTCGACCCCGTCGCCGACCAGATCGTCGCCGAGAACCGCGGGTCGTTCACCTTCGGCGCCGAGGCCACCAGCCCGCTGGACCTGGCGAACGCCTACGCCACGCTGGCCGCGAGCGGTACCCGCTGCGAGCCGATGCCGGTGCAGCGCGTGCTCGACCGCTCCGGGGAGCCGGTGCTGGGCGAGGACGGGCAGCCGCTCGGTGGCCCGCGCTGCGAGGAGGTCGTCGCCCCCGGGCTGGCGAACACGCTCAACCAGGCGCTGCGCAAGGACGTCGAGCCGGGCCACCCCGGGCAGACCGGCCGCCGCGCGTACGTGCCGGGCCACCAGATCGCCGGCAAGACCGGGACGACGCAGGACAACTTCTCCATCGCGTTCGTCGGCTACACGCCCCAGGTCTCGGCCAGCGTGATGGTCTACAACCCGGTGGAGAACCAGGACGTCGGCGGCTTCGGCGGCGGCAAGGGTGCCCAGATCTGGCACGACGCCATGCAGCCGGTCCTGAGCACCCGGGAGCCGGTGCCCTTCCCGCCGGCCGACCCGCAGTTCGTGGAGGGGACCCGGGCCGGGGTGCCCGCCGGCTGCCCCGGCCGGTCCGCCGCCGGCTGCCGCCAGCTGCTCGCCGCCCGGGACCTCGGTGCCTCGTTCGTCCGCGTCAGCAGCGCGCTCCGCCCGGGCACCGTCGTCGGCGTCGACCCCGCGCCGGGCACGCTCCTCCAGCGCGGTGACACGGTGACGGTGCTGGTCAGCAACGGCGCCCGCTGGAACCCGCCGCGCCCCACGCCGACCCCGGCGCCGCGGCCCGCGCCCGAGCCGTCCCCGGCCCCCGCTCCGCCGCCGCCACCCGCGCCCAGCCCGGAGCCGCCGCCTCCGCCGCCGAGCCCGGAGCCGCCGCCTCCGCCGCCGAGCCCGGAGCCGCCGCCTCCGCCGCCGAGCCCGGAGCCGCCGCCTCCGCCGCCGAGCCCGGAGCCGCCGCCTCCGCCGCCGACGAGGCCGGAGCCGCCGCCTCCGCCGCCGACGAGGCCGGAGCCGCCGCCTCCGCCGCCGACGAGGCCGGAGCCGCCGCCTCCGCCGCCGAGCGAGCCCGACCCGCCGACGGAGCCGGAGACGCCGACGGAGCCGGAGACGCCGACGGAGCCGCCCGCGGAACCGCCGACCCCGGAGACGGCGGACCCCCCGCCGGACGCGGTGCAGTAGGAGTGGGGGCGGGGGGCCGGTCCTGACGGTCTGGCCGCGTTGGTCGGTCTACCCAGCAGTGGGTAGCCACTGTTTCCCGGCTGCCCCCGCCCGGTTCCCACTGTGACCCAGGCCACAGGCGGCGTCAACCCGCGGCGCCGGAGCGTCCGTCAGCCGACGCGGCGCAGGACCTCCGGCGTCAGCTGGTCGACGGCGGTGTGCCCGGTCAGCCCCAGCGTCAGGTCGAACTCGCCGACGACGTCCTCGACGACCTGCCGCACACCCGCCTCGCCGGCCAGCGCGAGACCCCAGGCGAACGGCCGGCCCAGCAGCACCGCGCGGGCACCCAGGGCGACGGCGGTGAAGACGTCGGCGCCGCTGCGGATGCCGCTGTCGAGCAGCACCGGCGCCCGGTCGCCCACGGCCGCGACGACGTCGGGCAGCGCGTCGAGCGCGGCGATCGACCGGTCGACCTGGCGCCCGCCGTGCGTGCTCACGACCACGCCGTCCATGCCCTCGTCCAGCGCGCGCCGCGCGTCGTCGGGGTGCAGCACGCCCTTGAGCAGGATCGGCAGCTTCGTGCGGGAGCGCAGCCAGGCCAGGTCGGCCCAGCTGATCGACGGCCGCGAGTAGATGGCCATGAAGGTCTCCACGGCCGCGCGGGGCAGCGGTGAGCGCAGGTTGTCGCGGAACGACCCGGGCCAGGCCCGCGCCATCGTCACCAGCGCCTTGACCGCCGCCGGGGTGGGCCGGGGCTGTGGTTCGCGGGGGCCGGCGGCCGCGGCGCGCTCCTCGACCAGGCGGCGGAACACCGGGTCGGAGGTGTACTGCGCGATGCCCTTGCCCAGGGCGAACGGCAGGTGCCCGAGGTCGAGGTCGCGCGGGCGCCAGCCGAGCATCGTCGTGTCGAGGGTGACCACCAGGGCCTCGCAACCGGCGGTCTCCGCCCGGTGGACCAGGCTCTCCACGAGCTCGTCGGACGTCGACCAGTACAGCTGGAACCACCGCGGCGACCCGCCCATCGCGGCCGCGCACTCCTCCATCGACCGCGAGCCCTGGTTGGAGAAGACCATCGGCACGCCGGTGGCGGCGGCGGCGCGGGCGACGGCCAGGTCGGCCTCCGGGTGCACCAGCTCCAGTGCGCCCACCGGGCCGAGCAGCAGCGGGGCGGGGAGCCGGCGCCCGAACAGCTCCACCGAGGTGTCGCGGACGCTCGCGTCGCGCAGCACCCGCGGCACCACGGCCCACCGGTCGAACGCTGCCCGGTTGGCCCGCTGGGTCACCTCGTCGCCCGCTCCGCCCGCGACGTAGGCGTAGGCGCGGGCGTCCAGGGCCCGCTTGGCGCGCTCCTGCAGCCGCCGGACGCCGACCGGCACCCGCGGGGAGTGGCCGTACACCCCGGCCCGGTACACCTCGTTCTGCCGCCGTCGGCCCGCACCCGCTTCGTCCACGCGGTCACCGTAGTGACCCCCCTCACGGCGGCAGGAGGAGGGGCGCGGTCGCGCCGGGGCTCGTTGCCTGGTCCGCACCCGGTCCTGGCCGACCGGAGGCCCGGGGCGCGTGGTGGCGGGCGCCGGGGTGGCGAAGTCCCGTGGGTGAGGAGCGGGGGATCCGGGTAGTGCCCGAGCTCGCCGGAATGACGAACGGGCGTCCGGCGGTTCCCCCGAACGGGGGGACGGCGGGTCGATCCAGACACGCCGCACGACACGCCCGACACGCGCGTAACGGGCTAGCAACGAAGCGTCACTTCCGTCATCATCTGGAACTCGAGTGCATCGCAAAGGGGAGAGCGGGCTGAACGGCAGCTTCGAGCGGATCACCGGGCAGACGCGGACGACGTCGGCCCGGGTGGTCCGCGGCGCCCTCCCCGCCGGTGTCGTGACCGGCCTCCTCGTCGTCCTGCTCGGCCTCGCCGTCTCCACGGCCGCCCCCGCGCAGGCGCTCGACGACCCCACCCGGCCCGACGCCCGCGTCACCCACGGCCCCAGCTGCCACCCGGGCGGGATCGTGGTGGAGGTCGTCGCCGGCACCGCTCCCTACAGTGTGCGCCTGGCCACCACCCGGACGCCGTCCGGTGAGGACGAGGCCACGCTCGCGCCCCTGGGCAGCGTGGTGCTGCGCACCGACGACGTCGCCCCCGGCGAGACGATCGACCCGCGGCTGGAGTTCACCGCGCGCGACGGGTCGGGCCGGACCTACGTCGACGAGCTGGCGGACTACACGCTCACCCGGCCCACGGTCGAGGACTGCCAGGTCGCCCTGTCTCCGCCGCCGCCCCCGCCGGCGCCGCCGACGGCCACGGTCGAGCCGTCCGAACCGGCGCCCACGACCAGCGGCGCCCCGACCACCGGCGGCCCGACCACGGGATCCACCCTCCCGGGGACCACCGCGCCGCGGACCCCCGGCACCACGACGACGCCCGGTTCCCCGCCGAACACGGGCACCCCGACGGGCTCCGGGACCACGACCACGGGCACCCCGACGCGCACCTCCGGCGACGTCGGGGCGTTCGCGGCGGGCGGACCGGGCGGCGGCCTTCCCCAGGTCCAGCCCGGTGGCACGGTGGTGCTGCGCGGCGCCGGCTTCAACCCCGGGGAGCAGGTGAGCATCGTGTTCCACGGCGGCGAGACCGTGCTGGCCACGGCGACCGCGAACCTCGCCGGCGAGGTCCGCGTCGACGTGCGCATCCCCGAGGGCGCCGCGGCGGGCCCCGCCACCCTCGACCTGGTGGGCGCCGACTCCGCGGTGCGGACCGGCGTCGCCCTACAGGTCGCCGCCGCCGTGGAGGAGGCCGCGCCCGCCCGGGGCGTGGTGTCGCTGGCCTCCCTGGCGGTCGCCGCGGTGGCGCTCGTGGCCACCGCCGGCGGGCTGGTCTCGGTCGCCGGGCGCCAGCACGCCGGGCGGCGCGCCGTGGGCTCGATCTCCGCCGTCTGAGTTCGGTTTCACCGGCGCGTGATCCGGGGAGTCTGAGCGGGTGCCACGGTCCGAGGACGCGCTCGCGCGCGGTGTCCCCCGGGATGCTGCCGCTCTTCCCGGAGTCGCTCCCCGCCCCGCCGAGACCTGGTTGCGCATCGTGCAGGTGCACGACCGCATCACCCGGCGGGTCGACTCGGCGCTCCACTGCCACCACGACCTCTCCCTCACCGGCTTCGAGGCGTTGCGCCGCATCGCCGAGTCGCCGGGGGAGCGGGCCTCCATGGGGGAGGTGGCCGAAGCGGTCGGCCTCTCCCGGCCCGGGGTCACCAGCACCATCAACCGGCTGGTCGCCCAGGGACTGGTCATCCGCGAACGGGTGGAGGCCGACAAGCGGCTGCTGCACGCCCGGCTGACCACCGCGGGGCGGGAACGGGTGGCCGCGGCCCGCACCACGCACGACGAGCTCGTCGCGCACCTGCTGAGCCTGCTGGGTGACGACGCCGCCGTCGTCACCGATGCCCTCGCACGGGTCTCGGCCGCCACCCGCACCCGCCGCTGACCCGTCCGTCCGGACGCTGCCGGCCCGCGTACGGTGCCCCCTATGGGTGCCCAGCGTGATCCAGCCCACGTCCGCACCGGCCGCGCGGGGGTGGTGGCGTGAACGGCGCCCGCGCCCTCATCCGCACGCTCGTGGACGGCGGGGTCGACGTCTGCTTCGCCAACCCGGGCACCTCGGAGATGCACTTCGTCGCCGCGCTCGACGCCGTTCCCGAGATGCGGGGCGTGCTCTGCCTGTTCGAGGGCGTGGCCACCGGGGCCGCGGACGGCTACGGCCGGATGGCCGACCGGCCGGCCGGCGTCCTGCTGCACCTCGGCCCGGGTCTCGCCAACGGCCTGGCCAACCTGCACAACGCCCGCCGCGCGGCGACGCCGATGGTCGCCGTCGTCGGCGACCACGCCGGGTACCACAAGGAGTACGACTCCCCGCTGGAGTCGGACATCGACGCGCTCGCCGGCACGGTGTCGGCGTGGATGCGCCGGTCCGGCCGGGCGGCGGACGTCGGAGCCGACGCGGCGGAGGCGATCGCCGCCGCCCGCACGGCCCCCGGCGGGATCGCGACGCTCGTCCTGCCCGCCGACGTCTCCTGGTCCGAGGGCGCCGAGCCCGCCGCGGCCCCGGAGCCGGGCAGGCCGCGGGCGGTGCCGGACGACGTCGTCACCCGGCTCGCGGGGCTGCTGACCTCCGGTGAGCCCTGCGCGGTCCTCGTGGGCGGAGCGGCGACGCGGGCACCGGGGCTGCGGGCGGCGAGCCGGGTCGCCCGTGCGACCGGCGCCCGGCTGCACTGCGAGACCTTCCCGGCCAGGCTGGAGCGCGGGGCGGGCCTGCCGCCGGTCGAGCGCCTGCCCCGGGCCGGGCAGCAGGTCGCCCAGCGGCTGGCCGGCGTCCGGCACCTCGTGCTCGCCGGCGCCCGGCCGCCGGTGGAGTTCTTCGCCTACCCCGACCGGCCCAGCAGCCTGGTCCCCGAGGGGTGCCAGGTGCACGTGCTCGCCGAGGGCGCGGACGACGTGGTCGACGCCCTGGCCCGGCTCGCCGACCTCGTCGGCCCGGCGGAGGAGCCGGAGGAGCAGCCCCTGGAGCGGCCCGACCTCCCCACCGGCGCGCTGACCCCCGACACCGTGGGCGCGGTGCTCGGCGCCCTCCTGCCGGAGGGGGCGATCGTCGTCGACGAGGGGGTGACGTCGAGCCGGCAGATGCCGGTGCCGACCACCGGGGCGCCGCGCCACGACTGGCTCACCCTCACCGGCGGCGCGATCGGGCAGGGGCTCCCGGTCGCCACGGGTGCGGCGATCGCCCGCCCCGGGCAGCGCGTCGTCTGCCTGGAGGGCGACGGCAGTGCCATGTACACCATCTCGGCGCTGTGGACGCAGGCCCGGGAGTCGCTCGACGTGACGACGGTCGTGTTCAGCAACCGCTCCTACCGGATCCTCGAGGGGGAGCTGCGCAACGTGGGGGCGGAGGCCTCCGGGCCGCGGTCGAGGGACCTGCTGGAGCTGGCCCGGCCGGACCTCGACTTCGTCGCGCTGGCCGCCGGGATGGGCGTGCCCGGCGGCCGGGCGACGACCGCGGAGGAGTTCGCCGCGCAGTTCCGCCGGGCGATCACCGAGCCCGGACCGTACCTGATCGACGTCGTCCTCCCGGTGCCCTGACCGAGTCCGGATCGTTGTCTTTTCGGGGCGCTGGCCACTCACCCCTGTGCTTGTATCCAGGTGATCCGGACCACCGCCAGGCGTGTCCGGCGGAGCGATCAACGGCGATCGTTGGGGGAGAGACATGCGCATCTCGTCAGGCATCGCGGCCGTCGCGCTGGTCGGACTCGTCGCCGCGTGCGGCGGGGACGACGGCGGCTCCGGCACCACCGGCGAGGACGGCGGTGGCGCGGCGTCCTACCCGACCGAGTCGATCCGGATGCTGGTGCCGTACGGCGCCGGCGGGCCCACCGACCTGACCACCCGCACCGTCGGGGCCTGCCTCGAGGAGGAACTGGGGCAGGCCGTGGTGGTCGAGAACCTGCCGGGCGGCTCCGGCGCGCTGGCCACGACCGAGCTCATCGCCGCCGAGCCCGACGGGCACACCCTCTCGCTGGTGACCGCGGGCACCATGGTGCTGACCCCGCTGGCCAACGAGGTGGGCTACACCAAGGACGACATCACCCCGGTGGGGGTCATGGCCGAGGTGCCGTCGGTCCTCGCGGTCGGGCAGAACTCGCCGTACGGCTCCGCGGAGGACTTCTTCGCCGCGGTCGAGGCCCAGCCCGGCACGGTCACCGTGGGCACGCCGGGCGCCTCGACCCCCCAGGCCATCGAGCTGCAGCGGCTGGCCGACGAGCACGGGGTGCAGGTCACCGCCGTCCCCTTCAACGGCAACGCCGAGATGACCACGGCCCTCCTCGGCGGCAACGTGGACGCCGTGCTGATCAACGCCTCGATCGACGTGGTCGAGAACATCGAGTCGGGCGACTTCGTCCCGCTCGTCGCCTCGCCCGAGGAGCGGCTCTCCTGGCTGCCCGACACCCCCACCTTCGCCGAACTCGGCTACGACGGCCTGACCCTCTCCGGCTCGACCTTCGGCCTGGCCGGCCCGGCCGGGCTCCCGGACGACGTCGTCACGACGCTCGAGGAGACCCTGCAGACCTGCCTGGAGAAGCCGGAGGTGCAGGAGCGTATCGGCGAGCAGTACGTCCCGGAGGAGTTCGCCGGCGCCGAGGAGCTCGCCGAGGTCCTCGACCGCACCCAGGAGGTCTACGAGCCGATCCTCGGCTGACCCGATCCCCGCACGACCCACCCCCGACCACCGGAGGAACCCATGCGCCGTACCCGCTCGACCTGGCCCGCGCTGATCGCCGCGTCCGTGCTCACCCTCGCCGCCTGTGGTGGTGACGACGGGGGCGACACCGGCGGAGGGGGCGGTGGCGGCGACGCCGCCGCGTCGGACTACCCGACGGAGAACATCACCCTGATCGTCCCCTACGCCGCCGGAGGCCCGACCGACCTCGCCGGGCGCACCATCGGCAGCTGCATCGAGGAGGAGCTGGGCCAGACCGTCGTCGTGGAGAACCGCGAGGGCGCCTCCGGCTCCGTCGGGATGCAGGCGATGCTCGCCGGTGGGAACGACGGGCACACGCTGTCGCTGATCGCGGTGCCGGCCTCGGCCACCAACCCGCTGCAGCAGGACGTCGGCTACACCAACGACGACTACGTCCCGATCGCCGCCGTCACCGAGATCCCCTCGGCGCTCGTCGTGGGGCCGGACTCCCAGTTCTCCACCGCCGAGGAGCTCTTCAGCTACGCCGAGGAGAACCCCGGCGAGCTCAACGTCGGCGTCCCCGGGACGACGACGTCGCAGGCGATGGAGCTGCGGCGGCTCGCGGAGGAGTACGGCGTCGAGGTCACCGCGGTGCCGTTCACCGGCAACGCGGAGATGACCACGGCGATCCGCGGCGGCAACGTCGACGCCATCTTCATCAACTCCTCGCAGGACGTCCTGGAGAACATCGACGCGGGCGACTTCGTCCCGCTGGCGATCAGCCCGCCCGAGCCGGTCGACTACATCGACGCGCCGACGCTGGCCGAGTCCGGGTACCCGGAGCTCACCAACAGCGTGTCCGTCTTCGGCCTGGCCGCCCCGGCGGGCGTCCCGGACGACGTGGTCTCGACCCTCGAGGAGACGGTCGACACGTGCCTGCAGAAGGACGAGGTGCGTGAGCAGCTCGGCGAGCAGTACGTGCCCGACGAGTTCATCGGCAGCGACGCCTTCTCCCAGCGGATCGACGAGATCGTCGAGGCGTACGGGCCGATCCTGCAGGAGTGAGCCATCCTGTCGCGGGGGGGGGGGGGGGCCCCGCCCCCCCCCCCCCCCCCCCCCCCCCCCCCCCCCCCCCCCCCGCCGCCGCCAACGGGGTGGCCGACCGCGTGGAGGTGCGCCGGGACGACGCCGCCGCGACCGTGCCCGACCGCAGCGTCGACCTCGTGGTCTGCAACCCGCCGTTCCA